>NZ_VMQS01000081.1 GCF_007625055.1 Halomonas sp. | reverse complement strand
CGGCGGATGATCGACGCAATCCACCTGTTATCGAAGCATGCAGAATCGTCAACATACAGCCGGCCAGATCCATATTGATTGATAAACTCGTAAATCACGAATCATGAATCAGCGCTTCAATGAACGGTGCACATACAGATCATAGCGGCTGGTCTTGCCTTCAATCACATGCTGCGGCGCTGGTCCTGCGATCGGTGGGGCCTTACGTGGCCGCTTGACCACTACCCTGTGGGTGGCGGTTGCCAAAGCGGCTTCCAGCAAGCGGGGCGCATCTGCGTCATCTCCTGCCAGGGCGCGAAAAAGGCGCATCTCCTTCTTGACCAGGGCTGACTTCTCGCGATGCGGAAACATGGGGTCAAGATGCACCACCTGAGGCGCAAAACCGGCTTCAGCCACCAGAGTGGCCAGTGCCTGAGTGGCATCTCCCGTACAAAGCCGCATTCGGGCAGCAATCGCAGCGGTCTGCTGATCACACTGAGCCCGTTTCAGACCATCTTCCAGCAGGGCGGCAATCGCCGGTACGCGTTCAATCAACAGCACCTCGGCCCCCAGGCTGGCCAACACAAAGGCATCACGCCCCAGGCCGGCGGTAGCATCCACCACGCTGGGGGTAATACCGCTGGCCAGCCCACAGGCCTTGGCAATAAGCTGCCCCCGTCCACCGCCAAACTGGCGACGGTGAGCAACCTTGCCCGCTGTAAAGTCGACCTTCAACGGCTTGCCAAAACGTTTTTCATCCCCCACCAACACCAGGCCTTCAGAGCCCTGCTCAAGTACCAGCCCGGCGGGAAGTGCCATGCTGGCCAGCGTCATGCCGGCTTTTTCCACGCAACATCGTTTCGCAGGTAGACCGGCTGCACCTGCCAGGCAGGCTGTCCGTGCCCTGCGGCAACCTCGTCTGCGGCCAGCCAGGCCATCTCTTCGGCGCGCGGTTCCAGGTCATCCAGGTGTTGCAGCATGGCGGCCTGCACCTCGGCCGGAAATGCCTCCCAGCGTGTAAAGCCTGACCCCACCCCGACCCACTCAACCTGATCATTGGGCAACTGCAAGCGTTCAGGGGCCAGGACGGCTTCGTCACTCAGCGGCGTCAGCTGATCCTGCACACATTGCCAGCTGGCACAATAGATTTCGCCCATGCGCGCATCCAGCGCAGTGACCAGATGCTGAAGATGAAAACGCCGATGCGCCTGAAGCGCCAGCGCTGCCAGCGTCGACACCCCCACCAGGGGGCGATCAAGCCCGTAGGCCAAACCTTGCGCCGTGCCGGCAGCAATGCGCAGCCCCGTAAAGGCGCCAGGACCGCGCCCGAAGGCAATCGCATCCAGCTGGGTGGGCGCCAGGTCCGCCTCTGCCAACACCTCGTTGATCATCGGCATCAGGCGCCGGGTATGCGCACGCGGGGTCATTTCAAAGCGGGCCAGACAGGTCGTCTGCTCAGCATCACGGCGCAACAGGGCAGCGGAACAGGCGCTGGAGGATGCGTCCAGTGCCAGTAAGGTTAACGACATAGCAGGGTCACTCTTGTCGGGGTCAATCAGGGATCAATGGCGTCAAACATGGACGCTATCAGCAATAACGACCGTATTATAGCCGTCGTACCCCAAAACGACGATGGCTCGCACAAGGCGAGCCATCAAAAAAAACACAAACATGGCGACGCTATCATGACGCCTGTCAGGAGAGCGCTTCCTTTACCTGACGAGTAATGTCATCGACGCTACCCACGCCTTCCACTCGGTGATAGGCCGGCGCAGCCTCAGGGTCTTCCTTGGCCCACTGCTGATAGTAATCCACCAGAGGCGCCGTCTGCTCATGATAGACCGCCAGGCGGTTACGCACCGTGCTTTCCTGGTCATCCTCACGCTGGATCAGGGCTTCACCGGTCACATCATCCTTGCCCGGTTCCTTGGGGGGATTGTAGTCCACATGGTAGACACGACCAGACGCCGGGTGAACGCGACGGCCTGCCAGGCGATTAACGATCTCTTCATCCGGCACGGCAATTTCCAGCACGTGATCAAGCTTGACGCCCGCCTCTTTCATGGCATCCGCCTGGGGGATAGTGCGGGGGAAACCATCAAACAGGAAGCCGTTCTCACAGTCCGGCTGGCTAATGCGCTCCTTGACCAGGTCAATGATGATGTCGTCTGATACCAGACCGCCGGTATTCATGATTTCCTTGACCTTGAGACCCAGTTCGCTGCCGTTCTTGATGGCCGCGCGCAGCATATCACCGGTAGAGATCTGCGGAATATTGTATTGCTCACAGATAAACTGGGCCTGAGTTCCCTTGCCTGCGCCCGGGGCGCCTAACAGGATCAAACGCATGTAACTACTCCTTTATAATAGGTAATCAAAATCTGGATCGTACGCCAAGGCATACCAGGGCGGCATTGCAACAAGCCAACGATTGTTGCAAGACAATACCGATGCCGCCTCCCGGGCACAACTCCCCAAAAGCCTTATCCCCGAAAGCCTTACCTATTCACCCGGCGCAGACCTTTCAGCTGGCATTCGGAACCCTGTCAGCATCGCATTGCCAACCTTCAAGATAGCCCATCACTCAGAACAGGCCAGCCTCCTTGGCCAGCAAGGCTGCCTGGGTACGATTCTGCACGCCGATCTTGCGATAAAGGGTTTTCATATGCAGTTTGACGGTAGGCTCTTCAATTGATAGCGCGCGGGCAATTTCCTTGTTGGACAAACCGTCGCAGAGTTTTTCCAACACCTGGAGTTCACGGCGGGTCAGCTGCTGTACCAGTGGATGCTCCGGCGGCGCTTCCTCTTCGGCGGTCATGAAGTCATGAGGCACATACTGTTCCCCCATGGCCATAAAACGCACCGCATTAACCAGAGAGCGTGCCGGCAACGTCTTGGGCACAAAGCCAGCTGCGCCGATTTCCAACGCCTCAAAAGCCACATCCCTGGGTGCAGTGCCAGACATGATCGCCACTCTGGCACCCTTTGCAGCGTCGATCACTCGCTTGAGACCTTCCAGGCCATTCATCCCGCGCATGGTATAATCCAGCATGATGAAATCAAACGTATCATCCTCGGCAATCACCCTAAGGGCATGCTCCAGGTCACGGGTGGACGTCATGTCCATACCTTCGCGAGTGAACCATAGTTCAAGGGTATCTCTGAGAAGGTCATGATCATCAGCGATCAGAATTCGCATTGCTGCAGCCTCTTATTTTCAACGGCTAACAAGACGTTCAACGGTGCCTATCAGCCGTTCCTTGTTGACCGGTTTTTCAATACATGCGTCAAACATTTTCCCCGACAGTGGCCGGATAGATGCTAGCGCGGTAATCAGCAACACAGGCAACCCGGGCGCTTGCTGACGCACCTGACAGGCCAGTTCGTCGCCACTCATCTCCGGCATGTCATAATCAGTGATCACCAGGTCCCAGACACCCGGATCATCCCTGAGGGCCTCGACCACATCAGCGGGGGCATTGGTAGGCGCCACTTCCGCGCCCGCTTCTTCAAGCATTTCAGTGATCACCGTCAGCACCGCCTGCTGATCATCCACCACCAGCACGGAACGCCCTGCCAGATTGCCGGATAGCGCAGCGGGGGATGGCCGCTGAGCCTTTTCCTCGGCTGCTTTCTCCGGCCAAAGAATAAGAAAATGGCAACCTTCGCCCGGCGTGCTGACGACTTTCAGGGCCGCCTGATTAGCCGTCACGATTGACGCCACAATGGCCAGCCCCAGACCGCTTCCCTGATCGCCCTTGGTCGTCACATAACGCTTGAAAACCAGCTCCAGCTTGTCATGCGCAATGCCCGGCCCCTGGTCTTTCACGCCCAGGGCCATGTAGCGCCGGCCGGGGTCCGGCTGGCCTATCAGGCATTCACCGGCCAGATCATCCACCGTTGCCACGCCCAGCGACAGGGTGATCACTCCTTGCATGCGTTCCTGCATGGCATCCCGGGCATTGATGCCCAGATTGAGCAGCAATTGCATGATATCCGTAGGGTCAGCCAGCACTTCCAGCGTTTCCTTGCATAGCCTTACCTCAAGCGTCAGAGGTGGACGCAGGTTAGCCTGTAACAGGTCCGCCGCCTGGCGAACGGGAAGGTTCAGATCAATCAGGCTACGCTCTGGCTGCCTGGCACCCAGCGCGAGCAGCCGACGCACCAGGCCACCGGCCTGATCAACGCCAGCCTGAATTCTGCTCGCGCCGATGGCCGCCATACTGTCAGCAGGCACATCGCTACCGATCAGGGAGGCATTACCACCGATGGCCGCCAGCAGATTATTAAAATCATGCGCAAGGCCCGCCGCCACCTGGCCGATCATTTCCCGTCGCTGAGCGACCTGAAGCTCGCGTTGCAGGCGCTCACGCTCTTCAACTTCATGCAACCCCATGAGGATAGGCTGCGCCAGTGCCGCAATACGCTCGACCACTCTCAGGTCGCTTGCAGAGAAATGCCCGCTCTCTTTGACACCCAGCAGGAGGGCACACCGATTGGACACGCCTGCCAGCGGCAGAGGCACCATCAGGAGTGAACGCAAGCACCGCAATTCTTCCGGCAATACTGGAGAGGTTCCCAGGGGTTGCAATGATGCCATCCGCCGGGCTTGACATACGGCGTCTGATACAAGGGGTACGTGCAGCCCCAGGTACTTTTCGTCAGCAGATGCCTGAACGTGGAACCCAGTGTCTGCGGCGACTAAAAGGCAGGCAGGGCAAGCCTGATAGATGGACCCGAGGTTGACCAGAAGCGCATGCAGCGCAGCAGAGGATGAGCGGGCATTACTGAGGACTGTCAGGGCATCAAACAGTATGGTGCGCTCTCTGAGGACTGCCGCCTCACGTTGGCGCAACGAATCAGTTTCGGCGAGTGCGAGTCTTAAAAGCTCTGATTCCTCAACCAGGCGCTGATTGACCCGCTGGAGCTCACGACTCTGCTGAAGCGGGTTGCCTTTTGCGGTTTCCACGCCATCCTGATGCGCGTCAGGCGTCTCTAAAAAAGCACCTTGGGTCGGCAGATGAGAAGACATGAAACATCCAGGCAAGATTGAATAGCCTGATGATAACGTAAAAAAAGCAAAATAAACCCTAACGAAACGTTCGTTAACACTACAGCCAATATGAATATTTAACAATGGTTTACAAGAATGGCAGCCTGCTGCTGATGACGCTATTGCGTGAATTGATCAAGACCTCAATGCCCAAAAACAGTGCAGGAAATCATCAGATTTCCGTGACGTGAAGGCCCCTTGGGAAGCTGCCCCTGCTCCCCGAAGGTAAAAATGCCCAACCAGGGTACGCCCTCCAGGCTTTCATCAATGCCTGCCTTCACCTCATGCATGCGGTCCTGGATAGCCAGCATACATCCTCCACAAAACACCACCAGAGCGCCGGCGGGTTCGGCCTCAAGGTTACCGCGCGCAAAGCTGGTAACTCGTGATGCTCTGGAAACCAGACTTTGCGCGGATCCATGCATTTGCCAGAGCTGATCTCCTTCATCAAGATCAGCAAACATCTCAAGGCTACCATCCGGATGAGCAATGGCCGGATGCGCGAGGAGGTGAAACGGCACGCCCGCCACTTCATGGGTTACCCGCCCGAGCGGCCAAAAAGTTGCCTCGGCCAGCACCGACAGGGGAGTATCGCCCGCCATGGGCACCCGTCCTTCTGTCCATTGATGATACACGGCTGCAGCAGGCTGGCCATCAATCTCGATCAGACGACGGCCCTCTACACGTGTCACAGTCCCCTGCTCTACCAGCGGCGCATAACCGCTGTTGTAGGAAGAAGACATCCCGCCTGAAGGGAACATCACCGATACCACGACGCCGTTATGGCAGGCTCCCCCCGGGCCAAAAAGCGACCACTGGCCGCTGATATCATTATCCGCTGCGGTTCCGCCATAAACGGGCAAGTCATCGCCGAACATTGACCGTAAGCCCTTCAGAACGGCTTCTTCATTGCCTGCCGTCACTGTCAGCCAGACCATATCGGGCACTTCCCCTGCACGCCCCGCCATCTCGAGCGCGTTGAGGGCCGCCTGCTGGGCAGCCACATCAGGGCTGACGTCAAAAGACTGCGCCGAGGTACCATAACTGCCATAGGGGTCAAAGATAGCCAGGGCACCCAGGCCTTCACCGTCTAGTGGCTGCCTGGCGTGATTAGACATGACGCCCAGACAGGAAGATCCACCATGCAGAGCCGCATCAGGAAACGCCCTGGTCATGAAAGACTGCAGCTCGGATACATTCTGTTCAACCCCAAAGTGAACAGAGATAAAATCCGGCATGCCCAGACCGGCCGCCTCTACTCCTTCGACCACGGCACCTAGTCTATCCTTTCCTGTTTCTGCCGATTCAGGCTGAATACTTATAATTTTCATTGCCACCCCCTATAAACATAAAAATTATCAAATACAGGGCCTGGCAGCGAATGCAATTAAGGGTGATTAACCTATCCCTATGGATAGATACAGCGGCTGTGCATCAGCCTGGGAACTGACATCATGCAGGCCCCCAGAGCGATAGTATGCATACCCCTTTCACCAGCGCTATCAGTTCGGCTGACATTGCGCATCATAGCCGGGCCGTGGGCCCTGGATTCTGACGTCGTAGCTCACCGTGCCCTGCGCGCCGGGGGCGAGCTGGCCGTCGAACTTCCAGGCCACGCTGCCCTGATAGCCTTCTACGTTGTTAGTGCCATCCGGGGTCTTCGCTTCACAGCCAGTCAGTTTCTCCGGAAAACTGGTTGGGCAAGCAACGCCTGCTGCCAGGGAGGTGTAGGCCGGGGTGGCGTCGTTGACCTCAAGATCGGCCATTGGCGTGGTCCCGGTGTTGGTATAGCGGA
>NZ_VMQS01000030.1:22650-32232 GCF_007625055.1 Halomonas sp. | reverse complement strand
AGGGAGTTTACGACGCTGATCAGATGGCATACGTTATTCCTTTCATCCTGTTGATGGCAGTCTAGCATGCTGGAAAACGGTCACGAGCGATATCGCTTGCTGGAGAGCATAACCGTTCTCTCCAGCCCACAGCCGCATTAATTTATCTATGGTACGGCCTTGGTTAAGCACCTCAGTGCGCCTCATCCCAGTTGGCGCCGCTTTCGGCTTCGACGGTCAGCGGTACGCTGAGACTGGCAGCAGCCTGCATGCGTTTCTCGATCTGGGGAATAAACGCCTCCACCTGAGACTCTGCCACTTCGAACACCAGCTCGTCGTGCACCTGCATGACCATCAGGGCATCAAACTCCCCTTCTGCCAGCCAGGCATCCACCTCTATCATGGCCCGCTTGATGATATCGGCCGCCGTGCCCTGCATGGGCGCATTGATCGCTGTGCGCTCAGCGCCCTGGCGACGGTTGCGGTTCTGGGAGTGAATCTCGGGGAGATAGAGACGCCGCCCGAAGACGGTCTCGACAAAGCCATCCTCTGCCGCCTGGCTGCGAATGCGTTCCATATAGCGGGCCACGCCGGGGTAGCGGTCAAAGTAGCGGTCGATATAGGTTTGCGCCTGGCCGCGTTCGATATGCAACTGACGCGACAGACCCCAGGCGCTCATTCCGTAGATCAGCCCGAAGTTGATTGCCTTGGCGCTGCGTCGCTGGTCGTCGGAGACCTTTTCAAGTGATGTGCCGAACACTTCTGCGGCCGTCGCGCTATGGATATCCTTGCCCTCGGCAAAGGCCGTCAGCAGCCCCTTGTCTTCGGAAAGGTGCGCCATGATGCGCAGCTCGATCTGGGAATAATCGGCCGCCACAATGCGGTAGCCCGGGCGGGCAATAAACGCCTGACGAATCTTGCGGCCTTCCTCAGTGCGGATGGGGATATTTTGTAGATTAGGGTCTGACGACGACAGGCGCCCCGTGGCGGTTACTGCCTGATGGTAACTGGTATGTACCCGCCCGGTGCCTGGGTTGATCAGCCGCGGCAGCTTGTCGGTATAGGTGGATTTCAGCTTGGCCAGGCCGCGATGTTCCATGATGACCTTGGGCAGCGGATAGTCCAGGGCCAGCTCTTCAAGCACGGCTTCCGCGGTGGAGGGCGCACCCTTGGGGGTTTTCTTGATCACCGGGATTTTCTGTTCCTCAAATAGAATCTCCCCCAGCTGCTTGGGTGACCCCAGGTTGAACTCCCGCCCGGCCAGCTCAAAGGCCTGTTTTTCCAGGGCATGAATCCGCTGTTCGAGCTGCTGGCTTTGGGCATGCAGTCGCTCGGCATCCAGCGCCACGCCATTGCGCTCGATATGTGACAGGACCGGCACCAGCGGCAGTTCAAGGGTATCCAGCACCTTGGCCAGCTGCCCTTCCGCCTCTACCCGAGGGCGCAGCGCGTGCTGCAGACGCAGGGTAATATCCACATCCTCACAGGCATAGGGCGCCGCCTGTTCCAGGGCAACCTGATTGAAAGTCAGCTGCTTGGCGCCTTTGCCAGCGATATCCTCAAACGACGTCGTGGCTTCACCCAGGTAGTTCAGCGCCAGCGAATCCATATCATGGCGAGTGGCGGTGGCATTCAGCACGTAGGAAGCCAGCATGGTATCTGCCAGCGGGCCAGCCAGTTGAATACCCGCGCTGGCCAGCACGGACATATCGTACTTGAGGTTCTGGCCAATCTTGATTTTTTCCGGGTGTTCCAACAACGGCTGCAGGGCTGACAGTACTGCGTTACGATCCAGCTGGGCGGGCGCATCCAGATAATCATGGGCCAGCGGAATATAGAAGGCTTCCCCTGGTTCCAACGCCAGCCCGACGCCGACGATCTCGGCATCCATATAGTTCAGGCTGGTAGTTTCAAGATCCACACAAAACCGCGCGGCTTTCTCCAGCCGCGCCAACAAGGCGTCAAAGTCTTCCTGAGCGGTAATCACCCGGTCGCGACGTTCGGCAGCGGGGGTAGCGATGGGCGACGCATCAGGCGGTTCGACGGCAGCTTCTACAGCCTCATCCTGGCCATTGAGCAGCTCATTCAGCCATTGTTTGAATTCCATTTCCCGGTAGAGCTCGGCCAGCTGCTGCTGGTCAGGCTGGGCAATCTCCAGATCATCCAGCCCGACCGGCAGTTCGCAATCGGTCTTGATAGTCGCCAGCTGATAGGAAAGAAACGCCTGGTCACGGTGTTCTTCGAGCTTTTTAGGCAGCGTCTTGGCCCCCCGGAAACTCAGCGTCCTGACGCCGTCCAGATCGGCATAAATGGTATCGAGACCTCCGCCCATCCCCTGTAACAGACCAATCGCCGTCTTTTCACCCACGCCCGGCACACCCGGAATGTTGTCCACCTTGTCGCCCATCAGGGCCAGGTAATCAATGATCAACTCAGGCGGCAGACCGAACTTGGCTTCCACGCCCGCCTCATCCAGGGTTTCATCCTTCATGGTGTTGACCAGGGTAATATGCGCGTTGACCAGCTGCGCCATATCCTTGTCGCCGGTCGAAATCACCGCATCACGACCGGCCTGGGTAGCGTGATGAGCCAAGGTACCGATAACATCATCAGCTTCTACACCCTCGACGCACAGCAAGGGCAACCCCAGCGCCTTGACACAGGCATGCAAGGGCTTGATCTGGCTGCGCAGGTCATCAGGCATGGGCGGGCGATGGGATTTGTAGTCGCTGTAGAGGTCATCACGGAAAGTCTTGCCCGGTGCATCGAACACCACAGCCATGGGACTGTCAGGATAATCCTTGATCAGCCGTTTGAGCATGCTCAGTACCCCTTTGACCGCTCCCGTGGGCTGCCCCTGGGAAGTGGTCAAAGGCGGTAAAGCGTGAAATGCACGATACAAATAGGAGGAACCATCCACCAGCACAATCGGAGCGCGCGCCATAACCAGAAATCCATCTGCCGAGAATAATGCCCATCATGATAACGCGCCCGGCAGTCCGTGCCGAATGGAAACAGCCCCTTTTAATGTTAACGTGTGAATGCTGCCAAGTTACCCCTCAAACCGCTACAATGTTGACCTTGGCAACCTGGGCGAGACTTTCATGGCTGTATTTACTCCGCTTAGCGACGCACAGGTCGCAGCGTTTCTGGAAAAATTCTATGTCGGCCAGCTGCACACCCTGAAAGGGGTAGCGGCCGGCACCGAAAATTCGACATTTTTTGTGACCACCGAACACCGCCAGCTGGTGCTGACCCTGTTCGAGCAGGGCGAACATGAAGAACTACCCTTCTTTGTTGACCTGCTGGATTATCTCGACGAACACCGCCTGCCCGTGCCCGGGCCGGTGCATGACCGTGATGGCATTGCGCTGCATAGCCTGGCAGACAAACCTGCCTTGCTGTTTCCGCGCCTCCCGGGGCGCCACCCTGAAGCCCCCAACCTCACGCAATGCCGGGCGTTGGGCGAGACGCTCGGGCATATGCATGCCATCTCCCAGCACTTCCCCGGCCGCCGCCCCAACCCGCGCGATCTGCACTGGTTGCAGGCCATGCATCACAAGGTGCTGGCCTATATCAGCCCGGCCGATCAGACGCTGATGAAAGACGAGATCGACGAGTTCGAAAGTGTCCTCAGCCAATACGGCGAGCTGCCCCAAGGGGCCTTGCATGGCGATCTGTTCCGTGACAACACTCTGTTTGACGGTGACCAGCTGGGCGGTATCATTGATTTCTACAATGGCTGCACCGGTGATCTGTTGTTTGATCTGGCGATTGTGATCAATGACTGGGCCTCTGATGAGAATGGCCACCTTGACCGCGAGCGTTACGACACCCTTCTCAATGCTTATCAGTCACGCCGCCCGCTGCATGCCGATGAGCAGGCCGTCTGGCCGGTCATGCTGCGTATGACAGCGCTGCGCTATTGGCTGTCACGGCTGCTGGTGGTTTACGTCGACCCGCCCGCGCACGACCTGACGCCCCACGATCCCCAGCGCTTTGAAACCATTCTGAAGGCAAGGATTGCCCAGGGTGCGCTGCCCTTGCCCGAGGCAACCTCATGAGTTCTGCGGCATCCGCCAATAGCCTTGCCAGCACGCCAGCCATGCGCGCCCGGCGCACCTGGAATATTGACCAGTGGGGCAGCGGCTACTTTGATGTCGATGACCAGGGCCACACCCTGGTGCGGCCGCTCGGCTCCGCCACGCCCGGCCCGGCGCTGCCGCTGAATGGCCTGGTGCAACAACTCCTGGCCAGCGGGCTGCGCCTGCCCGTGCTGGTCCGCTTCAGCGATATTCTGCATGATCGGGTCGAACAGCTGTGCGGCGCCTTTGATCAGGCCATGCAGGACGCCGATTATCAGGCAGGCTACACGGCGGTCTACCCGATCAAGGTCAATCAGCAGCGCCGCGTAGTGGAAGAGATCCTCGCCACCGCCGAGCGCGGCAATGGACGGGTGGGCCTGGAAGCCGGCAGCAAACCGGAACTGCTCGCCGTACTGGCGCTGTCTGACCGGGATTCATCGCTGATTGTGTGTAACGGCTACAAGGACCGCGAGTATATCCGCCTGGCACTGCTGGGAGAGAAGCTTGGTCATCGCGTCTATCTGGTGGTGGAGAAGCTGTCCGAGCTGACCCAGGTGCTGGAAGAAGCGCGAGCACTTAACGTACAGCCACGTATCGGCCTGCGCGCCAGGCTGGCCTCGATCGGCAAGGGCAAATGGCAGAATACCGGCGGAGAAAAATCCAAGTTCGGCCTCACTGCCAGTCAGATCCTGCAGGTGGTTGAGACGCTGCGCGGGCAGGATGCCCTGGCCAGCCTGCAGCTGGTGCATTTTCATCTCGGCTCCCAGATTGCCAATATTCGCGATATCCAGCGCGGCCTGCGCGAATGCGCGCGTTTCTACCAGAGCCTGGTGGCGCTGGGCGCCCCGATTGACTGTGTGGATGTCGGCGGTGGTTTGAGCGTTGACTACGAAGGCACCCGTTCACGCAGCGACTGCTCAGCCAACTACTCCATGGACGAATATGCCCGCAATGTGGTCAACGCCTTTGCCCAGCTTTGCCAGGAAACGGGGCTGCCCCAGCCCCACCTGATCAGCGAGTCAGGGCGCGCCCTGACCGCCCACCATGCGGTGCTGATCACCAATGTGATTGATGAGGAACGCATCGACACAGCGACACCGTCACGCCCGGGAAGGACAGACCCGCAGCTCGATGCCCTGTGGCGGGTGTTTGACCAGCTGGACACCGATCAGGAACCCCGCATTCTGGTCGAGGCCTGGCACGACCTGCTGCAGGCCGTCAGCGAATTGCAGGACCGCTTTGTGCTTGGCCTGTGTGACATGGCAGTGCGGGCTGAGGGCGAACGTGTCTATACGGCCGCCTGTAGCCGCTTGCGTGAACAGCTGGATAGCCGCAACCGGGCCCACCGTGAAATCCAGGATGAACTGGCAGAAAAGCTTGCCGACAAGCTGTTCGTCAACTTTTCGCTGTTTCAGTCGGTACCGGATGTATGGGGAATCGAACAGATTTTTCCGGTACTGCCGCTTTCCGGACTGGATCAGGTGCCCAGCCGGCGCGCAGTGATTCAGGATATCACCTGCGATTCCGACGGGCGTATCGACCAATATGTTGATGGCCAGGGCGTCGAAAGCACTCTGCCACTGCCGGAATGGGCCAATGAGGACCAGCGCTGGCTAGGTTTCTTCCTGGTGGGGGCCTATCAGGAAATTCTCGGTGATCTGCATAACCTGTTTGGCGATACAGACTCGGTTGATGCGGCCCTGGACGCCCAGGGCAACTGGGTGCTGTCCAACCCCTTGGCGGGTGACCGGGTGGCCGATGTACTGGCCTATGTCAACTTTGATGCTGACAAGCTGCAGCAACGCCTGATGGCGCAGCTGGCTGCCAGCCAACTGACGCCCCAGGAGCAGGCCGGGTTTGCTGACAGCCTGCGTGACGGCCTGAATGGGTATACCTATCTGCAATAGAGGCACTCACTCAACGACGCTGGCGGTGACCTCCAGGCCACCGGTCAGCGTCATACGCAGATGCGCGCCACGCGGCAGCTCACCGACGCCTGCGGGCGTCCCGGTCAGCACGACATCGCCCGCTTCAAGCGTGAAATGACGGCTCATTTCAGACACCAGGGTCGGGATCGGAAACAGCATGTCCGCCCCTTCGCCGTACTGGCGCTCCTCTCCATCAATTTCCAGGCTGAACGCCAGTGCGTTCCAGTTGGGTACCCGGGTCAGCGGCAGAAAGGCCGACATCGGGCAGGCACCATCAAAAGCTTTGGACACCTCCCAGGGGTGGCCACTTTCCTTCAACCGGGTCTGCACATCGCGCAGGGTCAGATCGAGTGCCAGGCCAATCCCGACAATCGCCCGTTCGGCTTCATCCTGGGTAACATCGGTCAATGTTTCGCCGATCAGCAGGGCAAGTTCAATCTCATAATGCACCTCACCACGCGCGAAAGGCGGTGATAGCGGCGCATCAAAGCCTGACGCACTGGTTGACGGCTTGATAAACAGCAGCGGCTCGGAAGGCACCGGGTTTTCAAGCTCCTTGACATGATCTGCATAGTTGCGACCCACACAGACAATCTTGCCCAATGGATGGGGAAATGTCTGGCCATCAGTGAACTGAGGAACAAAGCGCATGGCGGATAGTCTCCTTCTCGTAATAACTGCCGCCGTTTAACGACAAAATTCAGTTTAAACCTGCTGGAGCCTGCACGGGTTATGACGACCCAGCACGGACCTCAGCCGGTATGATGGCGCACCAGCCAGTCTGCCGGTGTATCATTACCGCTCAGACGGGCACCGGTAAGCTGGTACCATTCTTCTTCGGTCAGGTAAGCCTGGCACCAGCGTCCCAGCGCTATTGCCGTCGCCTCACTGCCCTGGCGATTTGTATGATAACTGTTGGCCATGTCCAGAAGATCCTGACGCGCTGAACGGGCACGCGGTTGGCTGCCATGTACATTGGCCAGCGGATAGCGTCGATCATACGCTGCATTGATAAGCGCGTTAAGCCAGTAATCCAGCTCCCGCGCCTGTATGCCGCCGTAAACAGCCAACGTTAACCTCCCTTGAATACATGGCCACGAATTCCGCTTCACTCGCATGGGAACCTGATCGCAAGACCCTTCCCATTCAAGTGTAAAATGCTATTTCGGGTATCGTAACGTATTTGGCCGTAAAACGCCTGCCTGGCGGCTGACGGCCCAACCATGACCACCACAAACCTGTCAGCCGGCCGGGCCAACCTCATTCATCCAACAGGAGTCATTGTATCCCTGTCATGCAATGGCCACGCCTGTGCCCATTGGCGCTTTTGCAGAGGAGATTGCTGTTTCAGTCGATACTCCGCCCGGCTGGCGGCGGCGCGATCCGGGAAGGGCTGGGCGCCAAGCAGTGCCAACGGCGGGTTGGCGCGGGTGTAGCGGGCGCCTTTACCGTCGCAGTGGGCCTGGTAGCGTTTTGCCAGATTATTGGTAATGCCAATATAGGTACCCCGGCGGCACTCCAGCAGGTAGAGATACCACTGGCCATCGGTACTCTCGGGTGGGGTGCCAGGGTCGCCCTGATGATAGGGCTGGCAGCAGTCAGCGAGTGGGCGAGCGCTACCGCAAAGGCAATTGAGCGGTTTGGAAGGTGCCATGGCTAGCTTTCTCTGACCCTTTGCATGGATGACAGATGTTTTGTTTCGGTATTCATCGATAATTCGGTATAGTGGATGCGCAAGAATATCACACGGAGTAAGCATCACGATCGATCATCTTTCCAACAAGTATTGGAGGTTCTCCTATGAAGGTCTTTAAACCGGAATGGCAGTGCACGTTTAGCGTAAACGAAGGCGCGGAAGAATCGGCAAACTGGAAAGAGAAAGTGGCGTGGCGACTGCGGGGCATGGCTGACTGGCTGGATAGCGGTGGCCGTACGTTGAAAGTAGCGTACAACGTAACCCCGGCGGTCAGCCAGGATGAAGTGGATACTTGTCTGGGTAAGGGGTTTGAAGTGACTCAGCAGCTGTTAACCCAGCTGGCCCACCAGCAAGCGTGTGAAGATATCATGCGCCATGCAAAGGCGGAACTTTACGATGAGCAACCTTCCGTACAAGGCTTCTGACCCGCCTGTATCGAAGCTTGTCATTAAACGCCGCGTCTTTAAAGCTGAAAGCTACATGGTGCAAGGCCCCACCCGCTAAATGCGTGTGGGGTTTTTTTTGGCTATCAATTATTTCTCACCCATCCCGGTAGGGTGTTTCCAATGCACGGCCCATGCGGCGCATAAAGGCCACGCAGGCCTCCAGCTCACTTTTATCAATATATTCATCCGGTTGATGCGCCTGGGCAATGCTGCCAGGGCCGAGAATAATGGCCTGCAACCCCACCTGCTGAAACTGGCCCGCCTCGGTGGCGTAGGCCACTGCATGCTGGCAGCATGCTTCGGGCAAATGCGCGCTGGCCAGGCGCAGCACCTGATCGTTGTCGTGATCAGCCAGGCCAGGCACCGTCGTGTTCAAAGCCTGGGTGTCGATGGAAAGCTGCTTTCCCGCGGCACCCAGTTGTGTGATCAACGTCTGGCAATAGGCCTCGAACCGGGCAAAGATGTCGTCAAAGGTATCGGTGGGCAGATGACGGATCTCCCACTCGAACTGGCACTCACGGGCCATGATGTTGATGGCCGTGCCGCCTTTGATCTTGCCCACATGCAGGCTGGTATGCGGCACATTGAAGGCGTCATCCAGGCGCCCTTCCTCGATCAGGGCAGCCATGGTGTCTTCGATAAAGGTAACCAGCCGGGCCGCCACGTGAATCGCGGATGTCCCCTGGTTGACCTGACTGCTATGGGCTTCACAGCCAGTGACCGTGGTGCGCAGATTGGTGGCACCTTTCTGGGCCACCACGGGCTGCATGCCGGTCGGCTCCCCCACGATAACGTGAGCGGTGGTGGAATAATGGGTATGAAAGCGGCGTATCAGGTCCGGCGCACCCACACAGCCGATTTCCTCATCATAGGAAAAGCCGAAATAGATCGGCTGTTCAAGCGCTGCCCGAGACCACACCGGCACCATGGCCAGCGCACAGGCAATGAAGCCCTTCATGTCACAGGTGCCACGCCCATAAAGACGCCCGTCACCGTCATCGCGCAGGATGAAAGGGTCACTGGACCAGGGCTGCCCGGTCACCGGCACCACATCGGTGTGGCCGGAGAGCATGACACCGCCGGGGGCATCCGGCCCGATGCGTGCTATCAGGTTGGCTTTCTGGCCGCACGGGCTCATGACCCGTTCGCTTTCCACCCCGTAGCCTGCCAGGTAATCCTCCACAAACTCGATCAGTGCCAGGTTGGACTCACTGGATGTGGTGTCGAACGCCACCAGGCGTTCGAGCAGATCTATTGCCTCTTGCATCACTCACCTTCTTTTGAACGGCAGGCATCATGCCAGTGCCACTGAGACTACACGGCCAGACGATAGGCGCCAACGTTGAGATGATATTTAACACAACACTGGCGTCATGCACTGTTCATCTGGTATTCATGAAAGTGTCATCTACAATAATTAGTGTTGCTAGACAACTTAAACCAAAAAA
>NZ_VMQS01000030.1:0-22550 GCF_007625055.1 Halomonas sp. | reverse complement strand
TCATGAAAGTGTCATCTACAATAATTAGTGTTGCTAGACAACTTAAACCAAAAAAAATAGCACGCGGTATAAAAAGGAGACGTCATGTCACGCTTCAAGTTTCACGCCCTCGCTCTGGGCGTCATGAGTGCCAGTTTGAGTTTTTCCGCCCAGGCCGCCACCGAGGTGACCTGGTGGCACGCCATGGGTGGCCAGCTAGGCGAAATCCTCGAAGGCATGACCGAGGAGTTCAATGCCTCCCAGGATGATTACCGCGTGGTACCCAGCTATCGCGGCAACTATACCGAAACCATGACAGGGGCCATTGCCGCCTTCCGTGCTGGCGAACAGCCGCACATCCTGCAGGTGTTCGAAGTTGGTACCGGCACCATGATGAACGCCGATGGCGCCATCTACCCGACCTACCAGCTGATGGAAGATCATGGCCGCGGTTTTGACCAGAGCGCCTTCCTGCCTGCGGTTGTCGGCTATTACACGGATACTGACGGCAACATGCTGTCCTTCCCGTTCAACTCTTCCACACCGATCATGTACTACAACAAAGACATGTTCGAGGCCGCTGGTCTGGACCCTGAGCAGCCGCCCACCACCTGGCAGGAAATGGAAGACGCTAGCCTTCAGCTGATGGAATCCGGTGCAGCTTCCTGTGGCTTTACCACTTCCTGGCCCAGCTGGGTGATGCTGGAAAACTTCTCCGCCTGGCATGACCTGCCACTGGGCACTCAGGAAAACGGCTTTGGCGGTATTGATACCGAATTTGTCTTCGACAACGAACATGTCGCGCGCCACTGGGATAATCTCAAAACCTGGCAGGACGCGGGTGCCTTCCAATGGGGTGGCCCGGGTTCCGGCCCGGACTCCGAGCCCATGTTCTACTCTGAAGACTGCGCCATCTTCTTTGGCTCTTCCGCTTCCCGTGCAGACGTCGCCGCCAACGCCGAGTTTGACGTCGGCTTCGGCATGCAGCCCTACTACGACGACATAGAAGGTGCCCCGCAGAACTCGATTATCGGCGGTGCCACCCTATGGACCCTGCAGGGCCATACGGATGAAGAGTATGCCGGCGTTGCCGCCTTCTTCGATTACCTCTCCCAGCCGGAAGTCCAGGCGGAATGGCACCAGCAGACCGGCTACCTGCCGATTACCCAGGCCGCCTGGGATCTGAGTGAAGAGCAGGGCTATTACGCCGAAAACCCGGGCGCCGATATTTCGCTCAAGCAGATGACCCTGAACGCGCCAACGGAAAACGCCAAAGGGCTGCGTTTTGGTAACTTCGTGCAGATCCGCGACATCATCTCCGAAGAGATGGAAGCGGTGATGAGCGGCGACAAGACCGGCCAGGAAGCCGCCACTGAAGCGGTAGAGCGGGGTAACGACCTGCTGCGCGACTTCGAAGCCGCCAACCAGTAAGCCGCGTTAACGGAACCACCGTCTGGCCACCGGCCAGGCGGTGGTTTTGCTGTTTTCATCCACCCCGCTGACGATCAGGCGCAATATACGCGTGCCGACCCCGTCATAAAACGCGCCGCAATAAAAAAGAGTCGCCCATGCAAACCAAACGCATGACGTTTCCCGGCCACTGGCTGCCCTATGCCCTGCTGGCGCCTCAGGTCATCATTACCCTGATTTTCTTTATCTGGCCAGCCGGCCAGGCCATGTATCAATCGCTATTGCGTGAAGACGCCTTTGGGCTGAAAACCACCTTTGTGGGGCTGGAAAATTTTGCTCGCCTGTTCCGTGATGGTGCCTACCTCAACTCACTGTCGGTGACGGCGGTGTTTGCGATTGGCACCACCCTGCTCTCCATGTCGGTGGCCCTGTTGCTGGCCAGCACGGTTAACCGCATGATTCGCTCGCGCAGCACTTACACCACCCTCCTGGTCTGGCCGTATGCCATTGCACCGGCGATTGCCGGGGTCTTGTGGTGGTTTATCTTCCACCCCTCGATTGGGGTCATCCCCTATGTGCTGGATATGGTTGGCTATGACTGGAACCACCGCACCTCAGGGGCGGATGCCATGTTGCTGGTCGTGTTTGCCGCTGCCTGGAAACAGATTTCCTATAATTTCCTGTTCTTCCTCGCCGGCTTACAGTCCATCCCGCAATCACTGATTGAAGCGGCCGCCATTGATGGCGCCAGCCCGTTCAAGCGCTTCTGGACCATCGTTTTCCCGCTGCTGACCCCCACGACCTTCTTTTTGATGGTGGTTAACGTGGTGTACGCCATGTTCGATACCTTCGGGATCATTCATGCCACCACCGAAGGCGGGCCCTCACAGGCGACCAATACCCTGGTCTACAAGGTCTATTCCGATGGTTTTGTGGGCCTGAACCTCGGCTCATCCGCCGCGCAGTCGGTAATTCTGATGGCCATCGTGGTCGCGCTGACAATTGTCCAGTTCCGTTATATTGAACGCAGGGTGAATTACTGATGCTGCCAACACTCGCCTCTCACTCGCTTATTCCGCAGGAGTGCCACCATGGTTGAGAACCGCCCCTGGGCCAATGTCTTTGCCCACCTGATGCTGATCGGCGGTGTGGCACTGGTGGTATTTCCTGTGTATATCGCCATCGTCGCCTCGACCCAGGCGCCCGGTGACCTGCTGCGCGGCAGCCTGCCGATGTGGCCGGGTTCCCACGGTTGGGAAAACTACAAGGCCATGTGGAGTACCGGGCTTTCCCGGGCCGGCGCGCCACCGGCGGGCCAGATGCTGTGGAACAGTTTTGTCATGGCCATGGCCATCACCGTTGGCAAACTGAGTATTTCGCTGCTTTCTGCCTTTGCGATTGTGTATTTCCGCTTTCGCTTTCGGATGTTCTTCTTCTGGCTGATCTTTATTACCCTGATGCTGCCGGTGGAGGTGCGCATTATCCCTACCTATCAGGTGGTGGCGGATCTCAGCATGCTCAACAGCTTTGCCGGCCTGTCGATTCCGCTGATTGCCTCGGCCACCGCCACCTTCCTGTTCCGCCAGTTCTTCATGACAGTCCCGGAAGAAATGCTCGAAGCCGCCCGGGTGGATGGCGCAGGCCCCCTGAAGTTCTTCAAGGACATCCTGATGCCGCTGTCCATCACCAATATCGCGGCGCTGTTTGTGATCATGTTTATCTACGGCTGGAACCAGTACCTGTGGCCGCTGTTGATCACCACGGACCCGGATTACTACACCATCGTCATGGGCATCCAGCGCATGACCTCCGAAGAAAACCCTCAGTGGCACCTGATCATGGCCGCCGTGGTGCTTGCCGCCCTGCCGCCGGTGCTGGTGATTCTGTTTATGCAACGCCTGTTTGTGAAAGGCCTGACCGAGACGGAGAAATAACCATGGCCAGTATTACCTTGGAAGGGCTTAAAAAAACCTACGGCGGCAATGTTGATGCGGTCAAGGGGATTGATCTGAGCATTGAGGACGGCGAGTTTGTGGTCCTGGTCGGCCCGTCGGGCTGTGGTAAATCCACCCTATTGCGGATGGTCGCGGGGCTTGAAAGCATTACCCAAGGCACCCTGAAAATCGGCGACCGGGTGGTTAACCGTCTGGAACCTGCCGAGCGCGATATTGCCATGGTGTTTCAGAACTATGCCCTCTATCCGCATATGACGGTGTATAACAACCTGGCTTACGGGTTGAAAAACCGCAAGTTCAACAGGGAGCAGATCGAAGCGCGCGTGCAGACCGCCGCCAGGATGCTGGAAATTACCGACTTCCTGCAGCGCAAGCCACGCCAGCTGTCCGGCGGCCAGCGCCAGCGGGTGGCCATGGGTCGCGCCCTGGTACGCGACCCGGCGGCCTTTCTGTTGGATGAACCGCTTTCCAACCTGGATGCCAAGCTGCGCGTGCAGATGCGTGTGGAAATCAAACAGCTCCAGCGCCGCCTGAAAACCACCAGCCTGTACGTCACCCATGATCAGCTGGAGGCCATGACATTAGGCGACCGCCTGGTCGTCCTCAATGGCGGGCAGATTGAGCAGGTCGGCACGCCCATGGAGATCTATGCCCGCCCGGCCAGCATGTTCGTGGCCGGGTTTATCGGCTCACCGGCAATGAACATGCTGCCGCTGGACTACCTGCACGTACAAGGCTCCGGAGCGCTGCTGCATGACCTGCCCGAGAATACCGACACTGTTGGCATTCGCCCCGACGACATGCTGTTGCAGGCACCCGACAGCCCCCACTTTACCGTGGAGGCGACGCTGGTTCTGTTTGAAGCCGCCGGAGCGGAAAGCCATCTCTATGTGCAACTGGCCGATAGCGAGCAGCCCACCGTGATTCGCACGTCCGGTCAACCGCCGGTCAGCGAGGGAGATACCCTGACCTTGCATATCGCCCGCGAAGCGATACATCCGTTCAATAGCGCCAGCGGCAAACGCACCGGCGGTTAATTCAACTGCATGACCGTTTGATGTCAACGGATCAGCTTTTCCAGCCACCCGTCAATTGTTGCCAGCGCCCTTCCGGCTTTATCAATAAATTAAGGGTGATAGCGCTTTAATTGACCCACGGCCGGTCAGAATCGCGTGGATTTCTGGTCTGATAACACCACCGATCACTTTGTCGGAATGGCGCTTCAACGGAGAAAAAACGTATAGTCAGGCTGTGCTATGAACAAGTATTGCCACCCACAATCGGTTTGTGGAGATAAGTGGCATACACACGTTTTCTCGAACGGTCGAATCAATAACAAGCGGAGAAGCCCACTATGGTACGTAAAATTACAGCAATAACGGCTGCCTGCGTCGCACTGACCTCCATCAGTGCCACGGCCGACCAACTGGATGAAGTGATCAAGCGGGGCACGCTTAACTGCGGTGTGGTTCTTGACTTCCCACCCATGGGCTACCTGGATGAAAACAATGACCCAGCCGGGTTTGATGTCGATTACTGTCATGACCTGGGCGAGGTGCTGGACGTCGATGTCAATATACTGAACCTGACCTGGGGCGATCGGATTCCTTCCCTGGTATCCGGCAAGACTGATGTGGTCATTGGTTCCACCTCGGACACTCTGGAACGGGCCAAGTCAGTTGGCTTCACCTACCCCTATTTCGTATTCAAGTTCCAGGTGATCGCCAACAAGGACAAGGATATTGAATCCTTTGATGACCTTGAAAACCTGCAGGTCGGTGCTGCACTGGGAACGACTTACGAGACTGAGTTCCTGGCCTATGCCGAAGAGCAAGGCTGGGATGAGGATAATTACACCTCATTCAAGTCTGAAAACGATGCCTTCCTGGGCCTTTATCAAGGCAAGGTAGATGCCATCATTTCCACCAACACCAACATTGCCACCAAGCTGCAAGGTGATGAATTTGCCGACTTTGAAGCAGGCCCCTATGTGCCTAACTACGATGATGTGGTGGGTATCATTGCCAAGCGCGACGAAGTTGCCTGGATCAACTACCTGAACCTCTTCCTGGTACGCCAGATTCGTGATGGCAACATGAACGACGCTTACAACAAGTATTTTGGCTCGGATGCTCCCGCCGATCTGATCCAATCCTTGAGAGACAACAAGTAACGATGCACACGGCAGCCGCCAAGATGGCGGCTGCTCATACGCACACCCCTGAGGTCGTCCATCCACTCATTAAAGTGGCCAAATATGGAATATAATTTTCATTGGAACACTGTGTTCCAGAAAATGCCTGAATTGCTGAACGGTGTTTTCGTCACTTTTCATGTATCTGTGCTTGCCATGTTAATCGGTGTGGTCATTGCCATCCTGTTGGCGATTACCAAGATGAATAACAGCAAGCCGTTTTGTTACGTGGCAACCGTATGGGTTGAGATCGCCCGAAATACACCTGCCCTGTTTCAGATTTATATGGCCTATTTTGGGCTTGGCGCCCTGGGAATTCATTTAAGCCCTTATGTAGCAGTGCTCAGTGCCCTGGTCTTTATCAACGCCGGCTATCTGACGGAAACCTTCCGCGGTGGCTTTTCGTCTATCCCTGACACTCAGTTCCGCGCCTCCAGATCGCTGGGAATGAGCAGTGTTCAGGCATACCGTTACATTATTCTCCCGCAGATGCTCAGGCGTATTTATCACCCGATGACCAATCAGTTTGTGTGGTCCATCCTGATGAGCTCACTGGGTATTCTGGTCGGGATGAGCGAGCTTTCCGGCACCACCCAAAAGCTGCAGTCGCAGTCATTCCGGACACTTGAATTCTTTATCGTGGCTGCCGTGCTGTACTTTGTTCTCACCAAGCTGGTGCTGTTCGGGGCGTCGCTCCTGTCGCGCCGTCTGTTCAAGGGAGATATCGGATGAACTCACTGTTCACTCCCCTGTCATGGAGCGATACCGGCTACATTCTGACCGGTGTCTGGAACACCGTGACCATCTCGGTGGTGGCCATTGTGATCGGCACCCTGCTCGGCATCCTGGTCGGTTTTTTACGTGCCGAAAGCAACCGGTTCGTCAATGTTCTGCTTGGCGGGATACTCGACGTTTTCAGAAGCGTGCCGCTGATTATCCAGCTGATCCTGTTTTCCACCTTTGTGGGCGCCATTGGTCACCCCTTGGGGCCCTTCGTCGCCGGCTCCATTGTTCTTTCCATCTACACCATGGCATTCATGACGGAGGTATTTCGCGGTGGCTTTGAAGGGGTTAGTCAATCCTTGCAGACCGCGGCCCGCTCGCTGGGGATGACCTATTGGCAAACCGTCTACCACATTCGTTTTCCGATTGGTCTACGCGCCGTGCTGCCTTCCTGGCTTGGCGTTGCCTTGAGCGTGATCAAGGATTCCGCTCTGGTGTCGGTGATTGGCTATATGGAGTTGCTGCGCACCTCGGAACAGCTCATCTCACGCACCCAGCAACCGCTCATGATCCTGATTGGCGTGGGCCTTTTCTACTTTATTATTTCTTATCCGCTGTCGTATTACGGGCGGCGCCTTGAAAGGAAGATGGCATTATGATCAGCGTCCAGAATGTTCACAAATCCTTTGGTGACCTGGAGGTTCTCAAAGGCGTCAGCCTGGATGTCCCCAATGGCGAAGTGGTGAGTGTGATTGGCGGCTCCGGTAGCGGCAAGTCAACGCTGCTTTACTGTATCAACGCCATCGAATCCATCAATTCAGGCAGGATTCTGGTGGATGACGTGGATGTCCACAGCAAAAGCACCAACAAGGACAAGCTGCGCCAGAAACTGGGCATGGTGTTTCAGCAGTTCAATGCCTTTCCGCATATGAGCGTGCTTGAAAACGCCGCCCTGGCACCCAGAATCGTCAAGAAAATGAGCCGCGAAGAAGCCATCGAGATTGCCAAAAAGGAGCTTGAACACGTTGGCCTGGGGGATAAATTCGACGTCTACCCAACACGCATGTCCGGAGGCCAGCAGCAGCGTCTGGCGATTGCCCGTGCCCTGGCAATGAAACCCGACTTCATGCTGCTTGATGAGGTAACGTCAGCGCTGGACCCCGAACTGGTTGGCGAAGTACTCGACACGCTTCGTCTGTTGGCCGAAGAAGGCATGACCATGATCTGCGTCACCCATGAAATGGGCTTTGCCCGCGATGTGTCTGACCGGGTGGCGTATTTCCATCAGGGTGTGATTGCCGAGATCGGGGATGCCAAGCAGGTCATCGGTGATCCTCAAAACCCTTTGACCCAGAAATTCTTGTCCAAGGTGCTTTAGGCACCGGCAATACCACTTACCAGGGTAGCTCTTCGCCATTGGAATGCCAGAAGCCCCCGGTGTTGTCGAGCGTCAGGGCATCAATACGCGCCACGATACCGGCGGCAGCGTCTTCCGGTGAGATCACCCCGCCAAAGTTGACCATCCGGGTTTTGACATACCCCGGATGCAGCTGAGCCACGGCTATGCCCTCTGGCTTGAGGTCCATCGCCAGGGATTTGCCAAAGGCATTGAGTGCCGCCTTGGAGGCGCGATAACCGTAGCGACCACCCGAGTCGTTATCCGCAATCGAGCCCATTCGGCTGGTGATATTGGCAATCTTGCTGCCGCTTTTCAGCAGTGGCAGCAAGGTTTCACAGACGCGCAGCGGCGCATAGGCATTGATTTCCATCTGGGTGCGGATACTGTCGAAATCCAGGCTGCCCAGGGATTCATCCTGCAAAAGCCCGGCGTTGTTGATCAACAGGTCCAGGGTTTCGCCCGCCAACGCATTGGCCAGGGCCGCGACACTGTCTGGCTGGGTGACATCAATCCTGTCGATCACTTTTGCGGCCACCGCCTGCAGGTCATCAGACGACTCGCGGCAGGCACCAATCACCCGCCAGCCGGCTTTGTGATACTGCTCGGCCAGCGCCAGGCCGACGCCTCGGTTTGCACCCGTAACAAGCACAGTGTGTTGCATGCCAGACTCCTGAAACAATGTGATAACAGTCTTTATCGAAACTGAAATCCACCAGCAGGTCAAGCGGCCCGGCCAGTCGCCCCACGCCTTGCTTACGCCTCATACGCAATACACCAGCACAGGAAACCCAATGACATGATCACCCAGTACACACTAAGCAGTGAGGCAAACGTCACCTACAACCCGACAGACAAGGTGCCTGTGTACCTGCTGCGTCACGGGGAGACCGACCTGAACGCCCGTGGCGTGCTGCAGGGTTCCATCGAAGAACCGCTGAATGCCGTGGGCCGGCAGCAGGCGCAGGCGGCTGCTCAAACACTTTCAGGGCTGGGGATTGCACGCATTGTCAGCAGCCCACAGAGTCGCGCTCGGCAAACGGCGGATATCGTTGCCGCAGTGCTGCATTCAAGCATCGAGGAAAATGCCCTGCTGCGCGAACGCGACTGGGGTATTTACGAAGGCCGACCGATTGGTGAACGTGATGAAACAGGCGCCGGTGTCGAACTTCTCAGCCATCTGAATTCACGCGCCTGCCAGGCGTTTGAAAGCATTACTGCCGACCTGACCGCACCTTGTCTGGTGGTTGCCCATAGCGGCCTGATCAAGGCATTACTTGCGCAGCTATGCGGCCAGGCCCCAGACGTTGTCCGCAATGGCGAAATCATTCAGCTTATGGCTCAGCGCAACGCTTGAGCTTTGCCGGCTTTTCCTCCCTCATTCCTTGATCACTGCCTTCAAGGCGCCGCTTTAAGCGAATCTAAATAAAAAATATTCGCATTCATATTTACATCCCAAATGAGAATGATTATATTGCGCTTGCTGGCATTCGATACATCGAGTGCCGCAAGCGCACTGCGTAGCACTGAAGGGCTTTGAGTCTTCGGTGAGTAAAGGATGCAACCATACCGTCATTAAACTGCTTTATTTCAGTCACTTTAACGACACATAACCCAGTTAAGTTGTTCGCATGGATAGCAAAGATGGCTCTCTGAAATACTCCGACTAAAGCGTTGGAGAAATTATAAAGAACTGGATAAAGACCAGTCACCACTATTGTTGCTGGAAACTTCCAGTAAACGGGATTAACACAACCAAGCATTCAAGGGTTTTAACCATGAAAAAGACACTACTCGCTCTCGCTGTATCTCTGGCGTCTGTATCATCTGCCCACGCGGTAACTGTTTATGACAACAATGGCCTGACATACGAAGTTAACGGTGATTTTCAAGTGCAGCTTCGTCAAAAAGCCGGCGAAGATAAAGATTCTGATATCGAGTTTGACGACCTGGAAATCAAGAACTCTGTCAGCTATGAACTCAATGACGATATGACGGCGTTTGGTCAAATGGATTTTGACTTCAAGGGTATCGCCAATGATGATGACGGCGAAGCTGACCTTGAAGAAGCTTACGTTGGTATGGCGTTCAACAACATTGCCGTCTCAGTGGGTAAGCGCCCCACGGCAGGTGATGAGTTCGGTGTTGAGAAAGCCATTGAACTGGATGAAGCTGACGGCGACCGTTTCGATGCCGTAGCCACCAGCGGTGATGACGTTATTCACGTTGAAGCTGACTTCGACACAGTGACTCTGATGGCGTCTTACGAAATGGCCGCCAAAGGCTCTTCACTGGAAAACGATGACCACTTTGACCTGTTTGCATTGACTGAAATTAACGGCCTGGAACTGGGCGCTGCTTTTCAGCAATGGAACGAAGCAAACGGTGATGGCGGTGAAGGTATCGACACTTACGGTATCAGCGCTGCCTATGACTTTGGCATGTTTGAACTCGCCGCGGATTACAGCTCTTCTGATAGCGATATTGATACAAGCGACAATAACGCAGATCAGTACAACCTGGCCGCCAGCTTTGCCGCCAACAGTGACACCACAGTTGCATTCGGCGTAACTGATACGTCATATGACAATAGTGTCAATGAAGAAGACTTCATGGAGTACTACGGCAACATTACCTACAAGTTCCCGACGCAAAGCAACGTGCGTGTTTTTGCTGAAATCAAGAACACCGATCTTGATGGCAGCGACATGGGCTACCTGGCCGGTATGCGCGTCAAGTTCTGATCGTGTATGACCCGCTCTGCTCCGGGCGGGATGTGATGTAGGAAGACTGTTTCGACGTTTCTATCAGAATGGTTACGTTTTGATGGGTTGGCCGGTGCATTTGCACCGGCTTTTTTATTTTCCCTTCCCTGAGGGAGTACCTACCAGCCAGTGCTGTCATTGCTTGTTCATCTCAATGTAGTGGGCATGTCATTGTTGTACGCCATGCTGCAGGCATACCAACCAACAGAGCGACGCGCATGCGGCTGTGTATTGTCAGCGAAACCTGGTTACCGGAAATCAATGGCGTTGCCCATACCCTGGCCAGACTGAGCCGGGAGCTACATCAGCAGGGCATCAAGATTGATCTGGTACGCCCACGCCCTGCCCCCCTGCCTGGTGAGCAGCCCGTGGCTTCACGCCAGGTGCCTGTGAACGCTGAGATGCAGGTAACGCCTGTGTCGCTACCCGGCTATCGTGACGTACAGATCGGCCTGACGACCCCCCAACGGCTGCAGCGCTTTATGCAGGCTAACAGCCCCGATGTGGTGTACCTCGCTACCCAGGGGCCACTAGGCTGGGCAGCTCGCCAGGCAGCGCGACGCCTGGGCATACCGCTGATTGCCGGCTGGCATACCAATTTTGATCACTACTGCGGTGATTATGGGCTGGGCATGTTGACCTGGCTGACCCGGCGCTACCTGCGTTACTTCCACAACGCCTGCTCCCTTAACCTGGTGCCCACCGAGCCTCAGGCACGCGCCATGCGCACTGCCGGCATCCAACGGGTAGAGGTGCTTGCCCGGGGCATTGACAGCCAGCAGTTTGCACCCAGCCTGCGCGACCCCGTGCTGCGTCAGCAATGGGGGGTGAACGAACACCAACCCGTTGCGCTTTATGTGGGGCGGCTGGCCGCTGAAAAAAACCTGACGCTGCTGCAGGAAGCCTACCAGGCCATGGCCAATGTACGCCCGGACATGGCGTTTGTCGTCGTGGGTGATGGCCCCGCGCGCCAGCAGCTGGAAGCGCAGCTGCCCAACGCACACTTTACCGGCTTTATCCATCAGCAGGCGCTTGCCCGCTACTACGCCAGTGCCGATATCTTTGTGTTCCCGTCGCTATCGGAAACCTGGGGCAACGTGGTCACAGAAGCCATGGCCTGCGGCCTGGCGGTGATTGCCTACCGTCAGGCCGCCAGCGCCACCCTGATTCAAAGCGGCCATAACGGCCTGACCCTGCCCGTTGGTGATGCTGACGCTTTCTGTCAGGCGGCGGTCAGCCTTTGCCAGCATCCGGCAGACTATGCCCGCTATGGACGTATGGCCCGCCTGCGCGCTCGTGAACAAAGCTGGCCGGGTATTGCCAGCCAGTTTATTAACCACCTCCATCAAACTCAGGAGATGCATCATGCGACCTCGGCTTCTTGGCGTGTTTGACCGTCTGGACCTGATTGAATGGCAGTTTTGCCAGCGGGCCACCCGACTCTCCCTGTTTCGCCCCTGGCGGCTGACCCTGCAGGCGGCCAGCAAGCTGGGCGACTGGCCCGTCTGGGTGGCCTTGATCATTGCTCAACCCTGGCTGGTCCCTGACGGTGGCCTGCGCCTGATGCAGTACACCGTGACGGCACTGGTGGCGATAGGCGTCTACCGCCTTGTCAAGACGCGCCTGTGTCGCGAGCGGCCCTTTATTACCTACTGCGGTGGCATTCAATGCAGCGAACCGGCCAGGGATCGTTACAGCTTCCCCAGCGGCCATACCATGCATGCCGTCATGTTTTCGCTGCTGGTGGCGGCACACACCCCCTGGCTGCTGCCCATTGTGATTCCTCTGGCGGTGCTGATCGCTATTTCCCGGGTTGGGCTGGGGCTGCACTATGTCAGCGATGTGCTGGCAGGCGCCGTAATGGGCTATGGGTTTGCGTTGTTGAGCCTGGCGATAATGGGTTGAGGCTTTCTTGCACAAGCGACTGGTGTGAATGACCGGCAGGACGCGCATTTCAGCGGTAAAAACGTTAATGTTTCATTGATGCGGATTGAACCATTGACCGAGGGAATACGCGATGCTGACTGTCTACCTGTCCCACGGCCTTGAAAGCGGGCCAAATGCCATGAAGATGCAGGCCCTGAAAGGCGTGATAGAGACGCTTGATGACTGCGAGGCGGTGGTGATGGATTACCGCAACATGCCAGACCCGGCTACCCGGCTGGAACACCTCTATGCCACTCTGGATGCCCGTTCCGAACCGGCCACCGACTGGGTGATGGCAGGCTCCAGCCTCGGCGGCTGGTTAAGCGCCATGGTCTGCGCGCGCTACAAGACCCGCGGCTGTTTCATGCTGGCGCCGGCGCTGGGTCTGCCCGACTACCCACAAACCTCCCCCACCCTGCAGCCCTGCCATACGCATATCATTCACGGCTGGCAGGATGACATTGTGCCGCCCGGCCCGGTCATCGACATTGCCCGACAGCAGCACCTTCCCCTGCGCATGGTTGATGACGGCCACCGCCTGCACGCCAGTATGCCGACCATTCTTGGCGACTTTGATGCCTTTCTGAAGCAGTGCCTGAGCGACGACAGCCGCTGAAAACTGGTTTGAAAGCGCAAAAAAGACCCGATAACGTTAGACATAGGCAAACAAAACCTCTACAAATAGTATACACACATACGGAGGTGAACCATGTTCGGTTTATTCAAGAAAGACCCCGCCAAGAAGCTACAGCAGCAGTACGAGAAAAAACTCGAAGAGGCCATGCAGGCTTCCCGCAATGGCGATATGCGTGCCAATGCCACCCTGACCGAGGAAGCCAACGCCCTGCTGGCTGAAATCAATAAACTCAAAGCCCAGGACTGAGCCCATGTTGCGCCTAGCCCCTGCCTTACGCGCCTTATGGCTCGTACCACTGGCGAGTGTTTCCGGCATATCGCTTGCCGCCACAGACGGTGACCAGTGTGCTCACCCCGGCCAATGGTGGCAGGGCGGGCAAGCCGTTACGGCGAACAGCCTGTTTGAACAGGCCGCCGACCAGGATGTCGTGCTACTGGGGGAATACCATGACAGGATGAGCCACCATCGCTGGCAGCTGCATACCCTGGCGGGGCTGGCCGCCCACCGCGACAAGATGGCCATAGGGCTGGAAATGCTGCCGCGTGACGCCCAGCCGGCCCTGGATGCCTGGGTGGCGGGTGAGCTGTCCGAGGCGCAGTTTCTCCAGCAGAGCCAATGGCAAGAGGCCTGGGGCTTCGACCCTGACCTCTATTTGCCCATCCTGCACTTTGCCCGTATGCAGCAGATTCCGCTGCTGGCCATCAACATCAAGCCGGCACTGCGCCGCCGGCTGGCCACCGAGGGGTTCGATGCCGTCAGCGCCGAGCAGCGTTTCAACATCGAAGCGCCGGCGCCCGCCAGCGACGCTTACCGCCAGCGCCTGGAACAGAGCTTCCAGATGCATCCCACCAGCATGGGCGCTGAGGGCCATGGGAATGAAGATCAGGAGGGTGATAACGCCTTTGAGACCTTCCTTAACGCCCAGCTGACCTGGGATGCCGCCATGGCCGATGGCCTGGCTTCCGCCGTTGACGATGACACCCTGGTGGTCGGGCTGATGGGCGTGGGCCACCTGGCGTACGGCGACGGTGTTCCCTACCAGCTGGAGGCCATGGACATCACCGATACGCTGTCGCTGATGCCCACCCCCCTGGAAGCCTGCGAGCCGCCTGACAGCCAGCTGGCGGATGTGCTTTATCTGCTGGGCGATGAAGCGGCCGCAGAGACACCACCGCCCCGCCTGGGCGTGCAGATTGCACCGGGTGAGGATGGCGTCAGTATTGTTGCCATCCGAGAAGATTCCCTGGCCCATGAGGCCGGGCTTCAGCCAGACGATACAGTGACGCAGGCTGCCGGGCAGGAGGTACGTGCCCCGGGGGAACTGATCGCCACCGTTCAGCGTCAGGCGCCGGGCACTCTGCTGCCCCTGGAGATCCTGCGTGACGGCAGCCGCCAAGAGATACTGGTACGTTTTCCACCCGCTGCACCCTTGAGGTAACCCGATGAGGCTGTTTGCCCTGTTGTGTAGCCTGGGGGTGTGGGCCGGCCTGTGGACGACAGGCGCCCTGGCGACAGCGCCAGCACCACAGGCAGATATCGAGAAATCTTTTCAGGTAGCCCTGGACCCGGGAGAGCGCTCGATCAGCGGCACCCTGGTGCTACGTCTGCCTAAGGATAGCGAGGCCGAGCCACTCACCTTCACACTGGCCTCCGGCCTGAACCTTGAGCGGGCCGAACAGGCTGAAGAACCGCTTGAGTGGGAAGAGACCGGCTCAGGCCGCTATCGGCTTGAGGCGCCTGCCCCGCAGTCACCGATCACCCTGAGCTGGTCAGGCCAGCTTCCGGCTCAGCTGCCTGGCGGCGGCTATTGGTCTGAAGATAACCTCTGGCTACCCGGTCAGCTGGCCTGGTACCCAAGGTTGGATACCAGTGCGCCCTTTGCCGCCGACATTGAGGTTTCCACCCCGGACAGTATCGAAACCGTTGTCAGCGGCCACTGGCTGGGCACCGCCAGCCAGGACAACCAGCGCCAATCCCGATTTGCTCACCCCCAGGCCCGGCAGTTATCGCTCGCGGCCGGTCGCTGGCAGGCAGCAACCCGTGACATTGCCGGCGGCGGCACTGAAAGTGTCACGCTTCGCACCCTGTTCCCGGAAAGGCTAAGCGCTGGCTTTGCCGATACTTACCTGGACGCCGCCGAACGTGCTCTGCTGCTGTTTCAGCAGCGTCTCGGCCCTTACCCCTATTCAAGCTTTACCATGGCCGCCTCATCGCGCCCCATCGGCTTTGCCTTTGCCGGTTTCACCCTCTTGGGCGAGCAGGTCATCGCGCTGCCCTTTATTCCGCATACCTCGCTGCCTCATGAACTGATGCACGGCTGGTGGGGCACCGCCATACAGGCCACACCGGGCCAGGGTAACTGGAGCGAAGCCCTGACCACCTACCTGGCCGACTACGCCATGGCGGCACAAAAAGGCGAAGAAGGCGCTCTGCGCCAACGCTGGCTGACCGACCTTAACGCCCTGCCGGATGCCGACCATCTGGCCCTGCAAGACTTTGGCTACCAGCGCCAGCCCCAGGACCGCCTGATTGGCTACCAGCACGGCGCCATGCTCTTTCATATGCTCGAAGCGCAGATAGGCACATCGGCCTTTGACAGCGCATTGCGCCAACTGATTGACCAGCATCGTTTCGGGCAGGCCAACTGGCAGGCTATACAAGACGCTTTTGAAGACACTTCCGGCCAGGCGCTGGGCGGGTTCTTTGACGCCTGGGTAGCGCAACCCGGCCGCCCGACGCTGGGCATGGACACCCCCCGCCTGGAAGAAACGCCAGAGGGTTACAGGGTCACGTTCAACCTGAGCCAGACGGCGCGCCCGCATGACCGCCATGACGATGAGGAACGGCGATGGCCGCTGCGACTTCCGGTAGACATTCACTATGCGCAAGGAGAGACCGACCGCACCTGGCTCAGCCTGGAAACGGCCAGCGAGCGTTTCACTCTCGATACCCGTGAACGCCCCACCCGCATGGTCATCGACCCGGATTACCAGGTGTTGCGACAACTGCCCAACGCGCCGGAAACCCTGCGCGAGCTGAGCCTGGCCACAGAGACCCGCTGGCTGCGCCTGGGTGCCTTCCAGGAGCTGCCCCTGCCGCGTGGCGCTACTGAACTCGACAGCCTGCCGGATGACCTGACGACCACCCCGCTGTGGGTGATCGGTACGCCGGATGAGATTGCAAAGTGGTGGGACGACCAAGGCCTTGAAGCCCAGGCTCAACCCCCCGCAGAACAGCCGCAAGACGCCCCTGACGGGACGCTATGGCGTCAACCCGGCACCCAGCTGGGCATCATCAGCGCCCCCACGCCGCAAGCCGCCATGCGCCTGGTGCGCGGCCTGCGCCACTGGGGAAGCGCCAGTTACGTTGTACTCAACGATAACGACACCCAACGCGGCACCTGGGAAAGCGAGCCTGCCTTGCAGCATACTTTTTGACCCACGCTTTGCCAACAGCCATTATTCATCCGCCAGCGCGGGCAGCAGCGCCTTGAGTTTGCGCGTCAGGGTATTGCGCCCCCAGCCCAGCAGTTCGGCGGCCTCGCCCTTGCGCCCACCGGTGTGTTTTAACGCCGTCTCGATCAGGATGCGTTCAAAATCGGGCACGGCTTCTTCCAGCAGGTGCGTATGCCCCTCTGCCAGGGCCTGATCGGCCCAACTGCGAAAGGCACTGCGCCAGTCCCCGTGCAGGGTACCTTCCAGGGTATCCGCATCGCGCAGCTCGGGCGGCAGGTCTTCCACCAGTATTTCCCGCCCGGAGGCCATAACCGTCAGCCAGCGGCAGATGTTCTCCAGCTGGCGCACATTGCCCGGCCAGGGCAGATGGGTCAGATGGGCTTCCGCCTCGGGGGTCAGCACCTTGATATCCGTTGACAGCTCCTTGGCCGCTTCGGCCAGGAAGTGCCGGGTCAGGCGGGGAATATCCTCGCGCCGCTCTGACAGGCAAGGCAAATGCACCCGGATCACGTTAAGGCGATGGAACAGGTCCTCGCGGAAACGCCCGTCTTCCACCAGCGATTCCAGGTTCTGGTGGGTGGCGGCAATAATCCGCACATCGACCCGCACCGGCGTATGCCCCCCGACCCGGTAGAACTCACCGTCCGCCAGCACCCTCAGCAAGCGCGTCTGGGTTTCGGCGGGCATGTCACCGATCTCATCCAGAAACAGAGTGCCGCCGTTGGCCTGTTCAAAGCGGCCCTGACGCTGGGCCGCGGCACCGGTGAAGGCGCCTTTTTCGTGGCCGAACAGCTCGGACTCGATCAGATCACGCGGAATCGCCGCCATATTCAGGGCAATAAACGGCTTGCCCGAACGCGGGCTGTGCTGATGCAGCGCCTGGGCCACCCGCTCCTTGCCGGTGCCGGATTCACCGTTGATCAGCACGGTAATATGCGAATGCGACAGCCGCCCGATGGCGCGAAACACCTCCTGCATGGCCGGGGCTTCGCCAATGATTTCCGCGTTCAGGCCTTCCGGCACGCTGACCGGCTGCTGGCGCTCGCGGGCATGGGCCACCGCCCGGCGCACCAGCGCCAGGGCTTCATCAACATCAAAGGGTTTGGGCAGGTATTCAAAGGCACCGCCCTGATAGGAGGCGACGGCACTATCCAGATCCGAGTGGGCAGTCATCACGATCACCGGCAGATCCGGGTGAGCATCGCGAATCCGCGCCATCAGGTCCAGGCCATCAATCCCTGGCATGCGGATATCGGTAACCAGCACATCCGGCGGCTCGGCAATCAGGCGCTCCAGCACCGTATCCGCACGCTCGATACATTCAACGTCCAGATCAGGCTGCGCCAGGGCGCGCTCCAGTACCCAGCGAATCGCGCGGTCATCGTCCACAATCACCACACGAGCAACATCGGTCGAGTGAACTTCAGTCATGGCGCTTCTCCGGTGAAATCAACCAACAAATCAGTAGATGGCCCCATCAGGCCGGGCCATCCATAAACAGGGGAATCAGTAAACGAAACTCCGTCCGCCCAGGCCGGGACTCGCACTCGATCAGCCCCTGATGCTGGTGCAGGATCGACTGGGCGATCGACAGCCCCAGGCCGCTACCTTCAGCGCGCCCGGACACCATGGGGAAAAACAGCGTTTCCTGGAGACTGTCCGGCACCCCCGGCCCGTTATCAATGATGCCCACATCGCACACCAGCCGGTGCCGCTCGGCGCCCAGGGTAAACTGTCGCCGTGCCCGGGTGCGTAATACCAGCCTGGGCGCCTGCACACTGGCATCGTTCATCGCCTGAACCGCATTACGGGCCACGTTGAGGATCGCCTGGATCAGCTGGGCCTCGTCACCGGACAGGTCCGGCAGGCTGGGATCATAGTCACGCTCAATACGCACCTGGGGGTGCTCGGCAATCAATAAGGCACGCACCCGCTCCAGTACCTTATGAATATTGACCGGTGAGTGCTTCACCATGCGATTGGGTCCCAGCATGGAATCCACCAGATCGCGCAGGCGGTCGACTTCTTCAACAATAATATGGGTAAATTCCTTCAGCCCCGGGTCAGAGAGATCCCGCTCCAGCAGCTGTGCTGCGCCGCGAATGCCGCCCAGCGGGTTTTTCACCTCATGGGCCAGGCCGCGGGCCAGCACCTTGATGGTTTCCTGGCGGGTCGTCAGCGCTTCCTCACGGGAAATCTGCATCAGCCGGTCACGAGGCTCAATTTCCAGCAGCAGCTCATCGGCGGACAGCGGTGTCACGGTGTAGTCCACTGTCAATGGCTCACCGCTCATCGGGATGACCCGGGCCTCGCGCTGGGTAAAGGGATGAAAGGCATCACGGGCCTTGATCAGGACATCCTCAATCGCCTCCTCCTCGCCCAGCAGCCCCTCCAACCGCGACCCCATCACACGACTGATACTCACCGCCAGCAAGGCTTCTGCTGCCGGGTTCATCCACCGCACCTGCAGCTTGCCATCCAGGAGCAAAACGGCAGTGGTGAGGTGGTCAAGCAAGCGTTGGTACATATCACTACCTGTGATCGAGTGGCATGGTGATGGAACTGCAAAAAGCGCGCCAACCTGGCGCAGCTTACTGACACAGCGGTAAGCCAGGGCTGGCCGCGCTTACACGGGCTGATCGCGACCAGAATGCCCGCCATGATGCACCCACTAAAGCACCATTATGGTGCAACATGAAACCGCACCATCGGGGTCTGATGGCGCACCCGCCCCTGGGCATCCAGCAATTCAGCCTGAAGCTGGTGCACGCCGGCAGGCAGATTGGCCATCCAGAAAGCCTCGCTGTGCATCGCGCTCTGGTTGATTTCACCATTAAGGCGCAAACGCAGCTGGTGGTCGTCACGCAGCGCCGGGCTCAGATCAATCTCGACCGCTGTGGCAGCGCTATTTAATCGCGCCTGATGGGCAGGATAGGCTATGGTAAAGCGGTCATAAGGCATGAAGGGCGGGCCGGGAGCAGGCTTGCCTGACGGCTCAGAAGCCGGTGATGACGAAGAAACACCCGGCAGCGGCGCCAGCTCCACAGCTTCACCACCCCGCGCCGGGTTATCGGTAAAGGTGACGCGGCCTTGCTCATCCACCACCCGATAAACCGCCTGGGCTGCCAGCGATGGCGCTCCAACCAGCAAGGCCGCCCCGAGCAGTCCCGCGCAAAGCCGTTGCCATTGCTTTTCTGCTGTGTGTTTGGCCATTACCGCCCCCTAACAAAAAACCCCGCCGAGGCGGGGTTTATAACGGATCACGTCGGGTTATGCCCCCTGGGTGATCATAGCAGCTTAGTTCAGCATCAGTGCTTATATCAGCAAGGTGCTTAGCAGCTGTAGTACATGTCAAACTCGATCGGGTGCGTGGCCATACGCATACGCTCGACGTCTTCCATTTTCAGTTCGATGTAGGCATCGATCATTTCATCGGTGAACACGCCACCTTCGGTCAGGAAGGCGCGGTCAGTATCGAGGGCTTCCAGCGCCTGATCCAGGCTGTGCGCAACGGTCGGCACGGACTTGCCTTCTTCCGGCGGCAGGTCGTAGAGGTTCTTGTCCATGGCATCGCCAGGATGGATCTTGTTCTTGATACCATCGATACCGGCCATCAGCATGGCTGAGAAGCACAGGTAGGGGTTGGCGGTCGGGTCAGGGAAACGCAGCTCGACACGCTTGCCTTTCGGGCTGGCGGTATACGGGATACGGATGGACGCGGAACGGTTGCGGGCGCTGTAGGCCAGCATGACCGGCGCTTCAAAGCCCGGCACCAGACGCTTGTAGGAGTTGGTTGAGGCATTGGCAAAGGCGTTCAGGGCACGGGCGTGCTTGATGATGCCGCCAATGTAGTAAAGCGCCATTTCAGACAGGCCTGCGTACTCGTCACCGGCGAACTGGTTCTGACCTTCTTTCCAGAACGACTGGTGAACGTGCATGCCGGAGCCGTTATCACCCACGATCGGCTTGGGCATGAAGGTGGCCGTCTTGCCATAGGCATGTGCCACGTTGTGGATCACATACTTCATTTCCTGAACTTCGTCGGCCTTCTTCACCAGGGTGTTGAACTTGACGCCGATTTCGTTCTGGCCGGCGTTGGACACCTCATGGTGATGCACTTCTACCGACTGGCCAATCGCTTCCAGGGTATTGCACATGGCACTACGAATATCGTGGAAGCTATCCACCGGGGGAACCGGGAAGTAGCCGCCTTTGACGCGCGGGCGGTGGCCCAGGTTGCCGCCTTCCACCTGACGGTCAGTTGACCAGGCACCTTCTTCTGAAGAGATCTTGTACATGGCGCCTTCAATATCGGCCTTCCAGTGTACTTCATCAAAGATAAAGAACTCAGGCTCCGGGCCAAAGAAGGCGGTATCGCCCAGGCCGGTAGACTGCAGATAGGCTTCAGCGCGCTTGGCGATAGAACGCGGGTCACGATCGTAGCCCTGCATGGTGGCCGGCTCGATGATATCGCAGCGCAGCACCAGGGTAGCGTCTTCGGTGAAGGGATCCAGGTACGCTGAACCGTCTTCCGGGCGCAGGATCATGTCGGATTCGTTGATGCCTTTCCAGCCATTGATGGAGGAACCATCAAACATCTGGCCATTTTCAAAAAACTCTTCATCCACGTCACGCGCAGGAATCGTCACGTGCTGTTCCTTGCCGCGCGTATCAGTAAAACGCAGGTCGACCCACTTGATGTCGTGTTCTTCGATGAGTGCAATTGTCTTGGTTGACATGGTGTCCTCCGGTTTAGGCGTAACTGAGCGTATCTGGGCACCTGTTGGTACCTTGCGTATTACATGATCCTTCAGGCAAGACGCAGAACAGGACAAACGCGGTGCAAAGTTAAATCGGCTACTGTTTTAGCACGTCCAGGCATCCGCTGCCTATGACCTTAGCCGCTGACATCTACAATGCAGATTGTATGCCAACCACGCACCAATAAAGGGTATAAAAAAATAAACCCCTGTTTTACATGATATTTATCCGTTTTTTCAAAATCACTCAATGCCACATAAAAGAGCAAAACGTATTTCCCAACGCCTAAATGCCACTAAAAGGCGACCCATCCCAGTATTAACGCACCAAAAAAGCACAGATAAAACCCATATTGCACCATATAAGTGCAGAAGGCTTACAGAAGTGACGACCAGGCCCTTGACGCCTCCCCTTTCCCCTAATCCGGATGTGCTCTAGTGTGTAGGTAAGGCCAACCGCGCAGCCTGACGCTTTCAATCAGCCACCAGCCTGGCGGACTTCACACTCTTTCCAGCCAAGGAAATAACCATGCACAAGCACATCGAATGGGACCCCACCGACGGCGACAGCGTCACCGCCAACCTCAACCCCGACACCCCTTACCCGGGCGAGATCCTTTCCGCCCGCTACAAAGGCTGCAATGTGCGCGTCAAGGTAGAAACCTACCGCGAGGATGACTGCGTCAGCGTCGCCAGCGTTGTGGCTCTCATCACCCCCAGCGGCAAACGCAAGGAAAGCCACCACGACCTGCAACTGGGCGACATCGTCCGCCTGCCGGATGACAAGCGCAGCATTGAACGCTGGCATGAAGAAGATCAGCAAGGGGATGAATAAAGAGGCGTTGAGACCAGGTTAGATCAGTTATCTGAGCCTGGCTTGATCAAGCCGCCCGCTCTTTGCCGCGCTACAATCGCTTGAAACTCTGGCGAAACGGCATTCAGGTCGATCACATCCACTTTCCATGGCAGGCTGGATTGCTCGAAGGCCTCCTTCAGATCAATCAGCACATCGGCTGGCAGGGGGACTGCTCCTTCCAGTGCAATGTCCAGATCGGAAAAGGGTTTCGCATTACATGTCACGCGGCTGCCAAAAGCCCAGACCAGCGTGCCCTTAGGCAGGTGATCCTTCAATATCCCTTGCACGATAGCCATCTGTTCGGGGGTAATGTCTACCTTGGCACTCATACTTCGTTGCGTTCTTGTAATCTGGCCAGCAGGAAAGCAGCTTCATCCCGAAAGGCCGGGATGCGTTCGAACACCTCGTTAGCCTTCTTCTCGTTATAAGCATGGCTGGTCGCGTTGCGCGCATCGCGGAACAGTTTCCACTTGTCCCAGCTGTTGGCCAGCAGC
>NZ_VMQS01000003.1:76794-91095 GCF_007625055.1 Halomonas sp. | reverse complement strand
CCGTCTGACGCTGGTGAGATGAGAGGCCAACTGATAAGCTGGCCGCCCAATATCAGTCAGCCCATGAGCTGGCTATCAAGACTGTTTTTCACTCCCTCTACCAACTGGAATGCTGACCATGGGCCATGCTGCCATGACCTACGATGTTGTCGTTATCGGTGCCGGTGCGGCAGGTTTGATGTGCGCTGCTCAGGCTGGTTATGCCGGTCGGCGCGTGGCATTGCTGGACCATGCCAATAAAGCGGGCAAGAAAATCCTCATGTCCGGTGGTGGGCGATGCAACTTTACCAATCTGGCCACCACACCACAGCATTTCTACTCACAAAATCCCTATTTCAGTATTTCCGCCCTTAAGCGTTACCGGCCGGAACATTTTGTCGAACTGGTTGAACGTCACGGCATTGACTATGTTGAAAAAACACCGGGCCAGCTGTTTTGTGCCTCTTCTGCCAAGGATATCGTCCAGTTGCTGTTGACCGAGGCGCAATGGGCCGGCGTGGATATCCAGCTTAAAACCCGGATACATCGGCTGGAGCGTCAAGGGGAGGGCATCTGCCTGGATACCTCGCTGGGGCGTATTGAGGCCGGTGTCGTTGTGGTGGCCACCGGAGGCCTGTCGATTCCGACCATGGGCGCCACGGGCTTTGGCTATGATATTGCCCGGCAGTTTGGCCTTGAGGTGCTTCCTACCCGGCCAGCACTGGTGCCTTTTACCTTGGGTGAGCCCTGGAAAACCCGCTGTGCCGCACTTTCGGGCGTCAGCCTGGATGTGGCCGTGGAGTGCGGCGGCGGCTATTTCAAGGAGCCGATGCTGTTTACCCATCGCGGTATTTCGGGACCTGCCATGCTGCAGATTTCGTCGCTCTGGCTACCAGGCGAAGCGCTGCGCATCAATCTGCTGCCCGACGAGGATGTCGCCACCAGTCTGCGCTCAGCCCGCGAGCAGACGCCCAAACGCAAATTGCAGACCTGGCTGGGGGAGCGTTTTCCCAAACGCCTTGCTCAAGCACTAACCGAGTGGTACGGCGATGCTGTTGACGAAACGCCGTTAGCCCAATACAGCAATGCCCAGCTGGATGAGTGGGCACAACGGCTTAATGATTGGCAACTCAAGCCTACCGCAACCGAAGGTTGGCGAACCGCTGAGGTGACGCTGGGAGGCGTATCCACCCAGCACATTTCCTCGCGGGATTTCAGCGTCAAAGAGCTTCCGCAGCTGCGCTTTATTGGTGAAGTGCTGGATGTCACCGGGGAACTGGGGGGATACAACTTCCAGTGGGCGTGGGCCAGCGGTGTCGCCTGCGGGCAGGCGTGTTAAGCAAATCGCGGGACAGGCTGTCAGCGTATGAGCTGGCTGGCTTTTCTGGCTATCGCATAGCCTCCAACGGCTCTTTTGCCCAGCTGGACCAGGCGCTCGGGGTTGCGCGCCAGTTTCCACGCGACAAGCCCGCCCAGCAGATACAGCGGCTTTCTGAAACGAACCAGCTGATGCCAGCCAGCGTCAATGGGAGCAGCAGCCCGATCAAGGCGCACACTGTCCACCATGATATCGATACGCTGCTGTTCGAGCGTCTGCAACAGCGCCTGTTTGCGTTCGCGCTGCGACGGCTGGTTATTCTGGGTTTTTTCAGCGTTTGTGTTCGGTGTTGGCATCTTGTTCAAGCTCCAGCAGGGCGCGATCGGTGGCGAACTGTTTCAAGGTCTCCTTGAACAACGTATGCCGCCTTGCTTTACGCATCGCGATAAAGGCAAGCAATAGACTGGCTGCAATCAACACGCCTGCACTGATTGCAATAGCGGCAATCCGGTAGCTATCCCAGAAGACAATGACAACCAGGGCGGTCAGTGTCGCAATGCCTAGCAGCAAAAGCACCAGGCTTGCCCCTATCAGAAGCATCAGGCCAAGTAAGCGCGCGCGTTCTTCCTCAAGCTCCAGCACTGCCAGGCGCAAACGCGTCTCGCCGTTGGCGAGAAGTGTTTTTAACAAGCGTTTGGCAGCGTCCAGTGTGCGTTGGGCTGGCCCTGCGGACATTTACTTACGCCCGAGCATGAGACCGACCACCAGACCAGCGGCGGCGCCAATGCCAATGCTGGCCCAGGGGTTTTCACGCACGTAGCGATCACAGCTGTCGGCCTGGTCGGTCAGCGCGTCCCGCGTACCGGTATAGAGTTGCTCGCCACGCGCTTCAAGACGCGCACGAGTATCCTTGAGGCTCCGTTCGGCGCGGCTACGCAGGTCACGCATTTCTGAACTGGCATCTTCGGAAGTGGCATTAACCAGTTCTTCAACGGTATCAGTAAGGTGACGCAGGTCAGCTTTAAGCTGCTCAGTCTGATCAGCGTGCTTGGTCGAATGCTGGCTCATATGAAATGTTCCTGTAGGTTAATAAAGGCAACTTTACCCTGTCATATCAGGATAGCAGCTTGGGACATGGTGACAACCCGGCCACTTAGCGGTTCAGCCCGCTTGGGGTGAAAAGCGGGTTAAGACTGAAGCCCAGGCTTAAGCGATGTACACGGTGATCGTAATCAATCAGACTTTCTCCGTATCCATAGTAATACTGCACATGGGCACGCAAGCTGTTGAACACAGGCCAGCTATAGTCAATCTGGGTGCCATGGTTGCCCGCACTCGGGTTGCCCCGCCATTGAGCGATCACTTCGTGATCGTTGTTAAGGCGTTTGGCCAGACGCAGGTCGCCGTAACCCATATAGCGATGAATGTCCGGGTTGTCATCTTCGCTGTCTGCTTCAGGCACGCGCCAATGCGGTGCAACGACAAACGCCCAGTCACCGCGCTGAAAAGTGCTTTCTGCATAAAGTCGGTTCCAACTGCGCGAAAGGTCGCCAGAGCGCCCGTTGGACTCATGGTTGGCAGAAATCCGGTTGCGGGTATTAACCCAGCCGAACATTTCCCAGGCGTTATCAAAATCGACAAACAGCTCCGGTTCATAATTGGTTTCACGGAAAGGGGATGAAGCTTCGGTATTATAAGCTTGCCACCAGCTACGCTGAGAGTAGCCAAAGTAAAGATCCCCGTAGTTGGCAAACAGCCCGGTAGCAATGCCGACTTTGACACTTAACTGAAACTTAAGCTCTGTGTTATTGGGCGCATCGTCCGGGTCGATTTGCGCAAAACTGTCACGGTTAGGCTCACCGTTATAGCTCACAGGCAGCAGGTAATTGGTGCGGTGGGTAGTAATTGCGAAAGGATTGCGGTTGGAGGCCTGCTCCAGATCGCGCCGTTCATTTAGGTCTTCGATGGCGACTGCCTGAGGAAGCAAGCGTGGCTTCAGGATGGCAGAGCCTGCAAATATATCATCCCTGAAGGCCCTGCCTTCAGCACCCGATTCGGCAGTGTCAGGCCAGCTTTCAAGCTCCTGCTGAAGTACTTCCAGCTCATTGTTCAAGGCGTTGATACGTGCCTCAATCTCGGCTCGGTTCGTAGGTTGGGCAACGCTTTGCATAGCGGGGATCAAAATACTCAATAGCAGGGTAGCGAGAATGCGCAGTAACCATCGGTTTCGAATGAACATGTTAATGACTCAGTGAATAAAAATATCATGTTAGCGCTTTTTGTCATCTTATGCCTGCCGACGTCTTCCATTGCTCAACCTCCATGGCGATGATTGCGCGCCGCAGTGTCCACAGAAAATACCAGGTGCAATCCGAAGGGACAGGGCCCTTTTGCCACAGCCCAGCGTTGTTCGTCGCTGATGGTGAACCACCCAGCCACGCTCCTCACGCCTTGCTCTCCACCAAAAGGGGCTCTGTCGCGGCCGTGAGGAAACGTCAACAGACCCCAGTCAGGCGGCGTGTTCCAGCCGGGCATGCATCAGAAATTCGCGGTTACCGTCGCCACCGGTTATTGGGCTTTCCCGCCAGTCGAGAAGTCTCAGCTGACTACTCTGGCAGGTTTGTCGCAACTTGTTTTCAACCTGAATAAAGTACTCGGGGTGACGAACGACACCGCGCTTGTCCAGCGCACCGGGGCTGAGTTCAAATTGTGGCTTGACCAATGAAAACAGTTCACCGCCATCAGGCATCAAGGCGGCTATCTCGGGTATGATCAGGGTTTGCGAAATAAAAGAGACATCCATCACCACCGCATCCAGCGGCGCCGCATCCAATGCAGCCAATACTTCCGTTTGCTGGCTCATGCGTCGGGCATTGACCCCTTCTAGGCAAATGACCTGAGGGTGTTGGCGAAGTGCATCCGCCAGCTGTCCGTGACCCACCTCGATACCGATCACCGTCCCAGCCCCAAAACGCAGGGCGCAGTCTGTAAATCCCCCGGTGGACTGGCCAATATCCAGCACTGTCCGGCCATCAAAGCGTTTGTTTCTGGCCAAGAGCAAGGCTTCAAGCTTTAGCCCGGCGCGTGACACATAGCGGTCTTCCGGGTCATCCGCAACGGCAATCGGGGTGTTCGCGGACAACATCTCGCTGGCCTTGGTCAGGGTCTGCTGTGTATCCAGGCGGCTGACTCGCCCATGGCGAATCAGCCGCTGAGCGCGTGTGCGTGAAGCGGCCAGCCCAAGGCTGACCAGCAATTGATCGATTCGTGGCATATAAGCGTCAGGTTTGGGGCAGCTCGGGCGGTGCTCCACCTTCTTCCGCCTGTAAGCCTGTCGGCGGAAGGCGGTCGGCACCCCAGCTGCGTGCCAGGTGGCCCTTTACTGTTTCTAGTTCAGCGTCGGTGACGTTGGCGAGCTCGCCGCGCTCCAGAGGGTCGAAGTGGTAAATATACAGGCGCGAGGCAAATTGCTCAAAAGGCAGTGACGCTTCGCCAAAACGCTCGCCATGGCCCGATGTACTGACCACAACGCCGTCCCCCCAGTTCTGACCGCTATCGTTATTAGGGTTGTAGAAATAGATGCGCATCTGTTCATTGGGGCCCAGAGAGGCTCGCAGTATGGTGATCGCATGCCAACCGATGAAGCGTGCAGCGCTGTCGGTCACGGCAATGCCTGCAGGCTGCGGGTGAATAAGCGGCTGGTTGCCATTGTAGTAGGGGTGATAGCTGGCGTAGAAGTGGCGCAGAAAGTCATCCACATCCATCAGCTGGCCACTGGTCACATCGACGTTGATGCGAAACCCGCGACCTGCCCACCAGCCATGAAATTCCGGGTTGACCCAGCGATGCGGATCACCTTCACGGCCTATGCAGCGACGACCCATCTCGGCGTAAATGCGATCCAGGTGCGGCACAACAATTAATGAGACCGCGTCCAGATCCATAGGGAGTTCGGTTGCCACGCCGCTCTGGCTTTGCACTGACGAAATCGGCTGGCCTTCGAAATGCATGACGATTTCATCATCCCGGGCAGCCCAGGCAACCATCTGCAGCATGTAATCCGGGTCGTTATAGGCCCACATGGAAAGCGCTCGCGCTGACTGGCAGGTCGGGTTGTTGCCCTGGCCAACACCCAGAGGCAGGCCGAGCATACACAGCACTCCTTCCAGTAAGCGCGCCTTGGCGGATGCACTGGTGCCATAGGCAATATTGAGCCGCGTTTCTGACCATTCAGTAAGTGTCAGACCGAGCTGGCGCCACAGCGCTGGAGCAACAGGGGACTGATAAAGTATGCCGCGCTCAAGCATCAGCGCGAGCCCGTAGACGGACTGACAGGTGGCAGAGTACACACCTCCGCGAATCAGGGCGTGAACCAGCTCACTGTAGCACAGCAGACAGTCGCGCCCGGTGGAGGATAGCCCCAGCGCCTCCGCCACAAGGTAGTCGCTGACATCAAGCAAATGGCGGATAAGCACCGGGTGATAGGGTGAGACCAGCCCCGTGTCGTGCATGGCGCGAGCAAAGCCGGTGGCCTCGGCCTGCAGGGCGGCATTGTCCATGCTTTCCAGCCGCTGGCGATAGATATCCACGCCAGGGTCTTCCTGACAGGCCTGGGTGGGGCCATACACTGAACTGACCAGCCGCGCAGCGCCTTGGCCGCTGCTGCCCAGATCAATCTCCGGATTAGCCTGGCACAGGGCAATCTGGGTAATCATCTGCTTGATAGGGTCGACCTGGATCGGACGTTGCTTGAGAATTCGCCAGATCTCGTCGATCAGCTGGTCAACAATATGCTCATAACCAATACGTTCGGCGAGGTGTTGGAACAGCTGGCGTGAAATCAGTGCAAGACGCCCCTGGGTTTCCCGCTCGGCCTCTGAGGGAGCCGAAAACAGTTGCCACAGATTGATGGCCATGACCTGTGTCAGGTAATGGTGCGCAAATTCAGCCGAAATACCCGGGTGAATATAGTGGCCCTTGGCCACTGCCAACAGGCGCAGTTCGCTGAGGGCCTCGATAACCACCATGTTGGCGTCAGCACTTTGCAGCGCATAGGTCGTCAGCGAGGGAACAAGAAACTGGGGGCTTGCCCAATCCGAACCCTCGAATACCCCAGCGTTTTCCAGGGTAGCGGCATGGGATTCGAGTACTGCACAGCCGCCCGGCTGAAGCAGAATGCGCCGCGCGGTATCAAGTACCCGCGGCAGTTTGGCCGGCTTGGAGAACGCTGGCGCCTTATCCAGTAGATCAATGGCGTCCAGCAGTTTCTCGACCAGCAGGTTCAGTTTCTCATCTTCCGAAAAAGAGCTAGCGTTTTCCGTCGTCACGGTGACTCCTTATCCCGGCCTTTGATCAGGATTATACATAGAAGTCGAGGTCTTCTTGATGTTTTAGCAAATCACGAATCGTATGGGCATCATCGCCTTTGAAGTAAATCAACCCCCAATGGGTACCAAAAGCGGTGCGCTTGGTGACGGTTTCTTCCAGCGGTGGTGTCAGCTCATGAGACTCGAAGTAAGGATGATCCTCGACTTCTTCCGGGATCTCCAGACGGCTGACCACTCGGCGGCGTGGATAAACCCCGAAACAACCGGCGTATCCATCGGCATCCACCACTTCTTTCGGAAAGAAGCGGGCGACTTCGTCTGGCGTCGTGTGCGGGTCGAATACCAGCATGGAGGCTTGATAGGCGTTAAAGCCGTAAACCCGTTCCAAAAGTTCAAATACCTTGAAGCCGGGTGGACGATAGGCGACTTCCCCAAAGTACATTTCGCCGTCGCTGGTGACAAAATACTCGGGGTGAATCAGGCCGAATTCAATATCAAACGTCTTGATCAGCTTCTCTATCTGAGCGGTTATCTGGGGGCGATACCTTTCGATTTCCGGCGATCCGGGGACGAAAACCGAGTAACCCAGGGTGACGTACTCGGAAATGTTCAGAAAGGCGATCTTGCCATTGTGTATCCAGGCTTCAACAGCAAATTCCCACCCATCAAGGTGCGACTCCATCAGTACCGGAAATTCTTCCTCAGGAATCGTATCCACTTCATCCGGGGTGCGAATGACCCGGTGGCCCAGGCAGCCCGCCTTGTCGAACGCCTTCAGGTGAATGGGGTCGTTCGGGTCACCGTCCAGTTTGAGTAGCGTCTGATTGACGCGTTTCAAGAAGCGGACCACATCTTCCTTGTCATGAGCTTCTTCAAAAATACCCACCCGGATACCACCCAGCTGGGCGCGTCGCTTCATCAGTGCCTTGTCGCGCAGCAGCAGCGACTGGCCGTAAAGGCGCGGGTTATCAAGCAGCACCGAGTTGATGGCACCGGCCCATTCGACCGTTTCCTCGAACAGGGGAATCGCGACATCGACCCCTTTTTCTTTCAGGGTCTCGGCAATTTCCATGGAACGGTCATTCAGGCGCTCAAAGTTCCAAGGCACATGAGGTATGTCATGTTTCTGGCAGTATTCCTCTGCCCAGTCGGGGGCAACCACGATATAACGTCGATCAAACGTTTCCGCAGCTTCAATTGCATTGAGGCTCCAGCCAAGTAAAGCGATATAACCTTTATTGGGATCCTTCTGCATAGTGATAGCTCCTGAATTTAGGGTGAGCGCTGAATGGTGAATCGTAAAGCGGAAGTTACTTTTTATACCATACAGGCCTTAACAGGTACCGGCCATGGCTGTTTGAACTCTGCATTAACGCTTTACAGGCAAAACACCCCAGCTGTGGTAGGCTTGCGGGTTTTTACGGGCCACAATGCCCAGAGGTTCAAATGCCAAGAGGAAAGGGTCAAAATGGCGGCTAAGCCAATTTATCGCGTCGTCGTTCACCAGCATGGTGAGGTATGGGAACTCTACGTGCGTGAAATCTTCCAAAGTGAGCTTTGGGGATTCATTGAAGTGGAAGAATTTGTGTTTGGTGATCCCAGCCGGGTGGTTGTGGATCCCGCCAGCGAAAAGCTTGAGCGCACTCTGGAAGGTGTAAAACGCAGCTATCTCCCCTTGAACGCAATCATGCGTATTGATGAAGTGGAGCGGGGCGGGCCATTGAAAGCGGTGAAAAGTGAGGCCCGTGTGGCTGAGTTTCCGCGTCCTTTCCCATTGCCTTCTCGGGATAGCTGATCATCTTTCGAGCACCCATCTCAGGATGAAACATTGGTAGGACAAAAAATGAAGCATTTCACTCTACGCCGAGCCCGTGTAGCCATGACGATGTTACTGGTTGGTCTCTCCAGTGGCTCAGTGCTGGCTCAGTCCAATGACGCCTGGGTAAGCGATGAACTGAGTACCTATGTGCGCAGCGGCCCCACGGACGGCTACCGGATTATCGGTACCCTGACCGCGGGTGAGCAGGTCGAGGTACTGGAAACCAGCGGTGACTATAGCCGGGTTCGCAACAGTGACGATGAGGCTGTCTGGGTGCTTAGCAATGAGCTCAAGGACACCCCCAGCGCCCGTGAACAGTTGCCTGCGCTTGAAGGCCGGGTCCAAGCGCTTACGACTGAGCTTGCAGGAATCAATGAGGAGTGGGAACAGCGGGTAGCCAGCATGACCGAAACCCTGGATGTTCGCGAAGAACGTATCAGCGAGCTTGAAAACCGCAACGCTGTGCTGACAGAAGACGCTGACCAGCAACGCCAGCAGGTACGCGAACTCGAGGCGCGTCTGGACACTCAGGAAGAAGACTTGCTGTTGCGTTACTTCATGTACGGTGGCGGCGTGGCCGGGGCGGGTCTGGTGGTGGGATTAATCGTGCCCCATTTGCCGCGTCGGCGTAAGAAACGTGATCGCTGGTTTCAGTAAGGAGGTGACCTGATGCGTGAACAATGGCGACAACGCTGGCGTGAGGGGCGTATCGGTTTCCACCGCAATGACACCCATCCGGCGCTTGCGCACTTCTGGCCAGGCCTGGACATTGCGGCTGGCACCAAGGTACTGGTGCCCCTTTGTGGTAAAAGCCTGGATATGCACTGGCTCGCCGACGCCGGACATCCGGTGTTGGGCGTTGAGCTGGCGCCTGAGGCCATCGAGCAGTTTCTGGATGAGCAGCAGGCAAGCCGTTCTCAGGCAGGTGTATCACGTTATCGCCAGGGCGGTTTTGCGGTCGCACGCCAAGGTATGGTGGAGCTATGGCAGGGGGATTTCTTTCATCTGCATATTCGCCAGGTCGATGAGATAGGGGCGTTTTATGATCGCGCGTCGCTGATTGCCCTGCCGCCGGCAACACGTCAACGCTATGCGCTTCACCTGGCCCAGCTGGTGCCGCCCGGTGCACAGGGCTTGCTGGTCAGCCTTCAACATGATGAGGGTGATCATGGCCCACCCTACAGCGTTAACAAAGCTGAAATCGACATGCTGTTTACCCCCAATTTTGTGCTCACCGAGCTTGGAAGCGGTTCAAGAGATGCCCAGGGGCGCATGGAAAGCGTCTGGGGCCTTTGCCGCCGAGGGCCGCTGGCCTGAGGCTCAGCGGCGAACAGCTTGAAGCCAGCATGACAGGGCCCGTCATCGCGCCATCAGTTCGCCCAGTTGGCGGTCACTGAAGGCGCGGTTAAGGGCATCACTGAGCAGTTCATTTAGCATGCGCGTATTGGCTGCCTGGCCTGGCTTGACCGCATAACTCTGAACGCGACGGGACGTGTAGGTGCCTGTGTAGGTCGTTCCCTGGTGTTGCACGACGGCGCGCAGCACCCCCTCAATATTAGCTTCATCCAGGCCCATCTGGGTGCTGTCACCGTGGGTATAGTCGAGATTGGCAAGCTCGAGCGTCAATACCGGCCTGCCGTCAGCTCTTTCCTGAGCAGGTGTGAACCCCATGTCCGCCACTGCGCGCTCGGCTTCCTCCTGAAGTTTTGGCACCACTTGGTGGCTATCCACGGTAATCACCGAGGTCGACATCCCCTGGCCGCTGCGATGGCCAATTACATCAGAATCACGGCCGTCCTGGGCAAACACGCTTACAGATTGCCCGTCGCCGAGCTGTGGAACCTCGGCTGTTCGGGTTGGCGAGAGTGCCAGGTGATGAGGGCTGGCACAGCCGGCGAGCCAGATACCGGCTAACAGTACGCAGAAAAGTGGAACAAGCTGACGACCCATGCAGAACTCCGGTTTTATCATCTGAGGTAAAGACGTGAGTCGTCATTATAGCGGTTCAGGCCACCGGCGCATCGGCTTTAATGGTGTCCGGCTGTTGAAAACGATGGAACTGGCGAGGATGCGCGTAAAGCCGCTGGCCGCGGGTGAGTCCCAACTGCTCGAAATCGGTATGGCGCACGGTGGCAAGCCAGGGCTTGGCGAGCCAGTCGGCTTCGAGTTCAACGCGCACTTCGGCACCCACGGGGGAAATGGCCGTGATGGTAACCGGCAGATGGCATTCAGCCGTGGGGGAGGTGGCCAGGCGCACCTCGTGCGGTCGCAGTAACAACTCCTCGTGCCCATCGGGCAGATCAACGTTCAGTCGTGCATCGCCACAGGTCAGTATACCCTGGCTGACATGGCCTTCCAGATGATTAACGTCGCCGAGAAACTCGAATACAAAGCGGTTTTTGGGTGCACGGTAAAGGGTTTCCGGTGCGTCGATCTGCTCGATGCGGCCATTGCTCATCACGACCACCCGGTCAGACAGCTCCAATGCCTCTTCCTGGTCGTGGGTGACAAACACGCTGGTAAAGTTGAGTTCGTCGTGAAGGTGACGCAGCCAGCGGCGCAGTTCCTGGCGCACCTTGGCGTCGAGGGCCCCAAAGGGTTCATCCAGTAACAGTACCTCAGGCTCGACTGCCAGCGCACGGGCCAGGGAAACCCGCTGCTGCTGGCCGCCGGAAAGCTGGGCCGGATAGCGGTTGGCCAGCTGTTCAAGCTGGACCATCTCCAGCAGGCGCAACACCCGTGAGCGGATCTCGCCGCTGCTGGGGCGTTGCTTGCGTGTCATGACGGTCAGGCCAAAGGCTACGTTATCGAATACCGTCATATGCCGAAACAGGGCGTAATGCTGGAACACAAAGCCAATGCGGCGATCGCGCACGTGAATATGGGTCACATCACGTTCGCCAAACAGAATCCTGCTCGGCTCTTGGCTGTGGTCGGCGCTTTCCAGCCCGGCAATGATGCGTAGCAAGGTGGTCTTACCCGAGCCCGACGGCCCCAAAAGGCCCACCAGCTCACCGGAGTGAATATCAAGATTGACCGGTTCCAGCGCCAGGGTCTGATGGCGGCCTCTGCCAAAGTGTTTGCCGATATTGTGTAAGCGAATGCTCATGCGAGTGCCTCCCGGCGCGCTTGGCGCCATTCCAGAGCGGCCTTGGCGGCCAGCGTCAGCAGGGCGATCAGGGCGAGTAATGCCGCGCTGGCAAAAGCGCCGACGGTGTTGTAGTCCTGATACAGCTGTTCAAGGTGCAGGGGCAGGGTGTTGGTCTTGCCGCGAATGGCCCCAGCAACGACAGAGACGGCGCCAAACTCACCTACCGCTCGGGCGTTGGTCAGGATCACGCCATACAACAAGGCCCAGCGGATATTGGGCAGGGTCACCCGCCAGAAAGTTGTCCAGCCAGGCGCGCCCAGGGTAACGGCGGCTTCCTCTTCACGGGAGCCCTGGGCTTGCATCAGCGGAATCAGCTCTCGGGCAACGAAGGGGCAGGTCACAAACACGGTGACCATCAAGATCCCCGGCCAGGCAAACATCAGCTGGATATCGTAACCGTCCAGCCAGTTGCCCAGCCAGCCGTTGCGCCCGTAGAGCAGCAGGTAGATCAAGCCTGCGACCACCGGCGACACCGCAAAAGGGATGTCGATCAAGGTCTGCAGCAGGCGCCTTCCCGGAAAGCTGAAGCGGGTGACCAGCCAGGCCAACGCCACGCCGAACACCAGGCAGATGGGAATGGTCAGCAGTGCAATGCCCAGGGTCAGGCCAATGGCATGCAGGGTGTAGCGGTCACTGACGTTACTCCAGAATACGTCAACACCCTGGGCAAAGGCCTGGGCAAAAATGGCCACCAGGGGCAGCAACAGAAAAAGTGCCGACAGCACAACGGCTGCGCCAATCAGTACACGGCGCACGCCAGGCGCATCACCAATACGGCGCATTAGCCCTTTCCTCCGTGTAAACGACGAATAAAGCGGCCCTGCCAGATATTGATTGCCAGCAAGAGTGCCAGTGAGACAAACAGCACCACAGAAGCAATTGCCGAGGCGCCGGCATAGTCATATTCCTGAAGCTTGACGAAGATCATCAGGGCAGTGATCTCTGTCTCGTAGGGCGTATTGCCAGCGATGAAGATGATCGCACCAAACTCACCCAGCGAGCGCACAAAGGCAAGCCCGGTGCCAGTGACCAGGGCTGGCCACAAGTGCGGCAGGATCACCCGGCGAAAAGCGACGCCATCGCGAGCGCCCAGTGTTATGGCGGCTTCATCCACTTCAGCAGGCATGTCCTCAAGGACAGGCTGTACGGTGCGTACGACAAAAGGAATACTGGTGAAGGCCATGGCCAGTGCAATACCCACCCAGGTATAGGCAACCGGAAACCCCAGCGGCTCAAGCCAACGGCCCATCCAGCCGTTGCTGGCGTAAAGCGTGGCCAGGGTGATACCTGCCACGGCAGTTGGCAGCGCAAAGGGCAGATCCATCAGCGCATCCAGCAGGCGCTTGCCCGGGAATTCATAGCGCACCAGCACCCAGGCGAGCAGCAGGCCGAACACGGCGTTGACCAGGGCAGCGACAGCCGCTGCCCCTATGGTGACCATGTAGCTCGCCACCACCCGGCCTTCACTGATGATGGCCCAGTATTCGGCCAGGCTAAGCCCCGCCAACTGGCCGAACAGGCCGGTCATGGGCAGCAGCAGAACCAGCGAGATGAACAGTACGCTGATGCCCATGGAAAGACCGAAACCCGGAAGAACCCGTTTCTCCGTCTTGAAGGACAGGGCGCCAAACCTAGCCAGGCTCATGGCAGACCTCAGCGACGCTGCAGCTGGTCAAGCAGACCGCCGCTACCGAAATGGGTTTCCATGGCGTTGTCCCAACTGCCAAATACCTCTTCCACCTGCAAAAGCTCGGTTTCCGGGAAGCGGTCGGCAAACTCAGCGATAACGTCCGGATGGTGAACGCGGTAGTTGAAGCCCGCGAGCAGGCGCTGGGTATCTTCAGTATAGAGAAACTCCAGATAGCTCTGGGCCAGGTCGGCATTACCGTTGCGCTCGGCGTTGGGGCCGACGACCGCGACCGGGAACTCGGCCAGAATGCTCACCGGCGGAACCACCACTTCGTAGTCGTCACTGCCGTACTCACCGCGGATGTTGTTGACCTCGGATTCAAAGCTGATCAGCACATCGCCCATGCCACGTTCGATAAAGCTGGTGGTAGCACCTCTGCCACCGGTATCAAACACCACGACGTTGCTCAGGAAGTCGCGCATGAAGTCGCGCACTTTCTGTTCATCGCCGTCGAACTGGTCTTCCGCAAACCCCCAGGCCGCCAGGTAGGTGTAGCGCCCGTTGCCGGATGTTTTGGGGTTGGGGAACACAATTTCGATATCATCCCGCGCCAGGTCCGCCCAGCTTTCGATACCTTCAGGGTTGCCTTCACGCACCAGAAAGGCCGTCGTCGAATAGTAGGGTGAGGCGTTGTTGGCAAGCGCTTCCTGCCAGTCTTCAGCCACCAGGCCGGCATCGGCAAGTACCTGAACGTCGGTGACCTGGTTAAAGGTCACTACATCTGCGCGCATGCCTTGCAGGATGGCGCGGGCCTGAGCGGAGGAGCCACCGTGGGATTGGCTGATGGTGATCTCTTCATCGTGCTCTTGCTGCCACCAGATCGCAAATTCAGGATTGATCTCAGCGAACAGTTCACGGGCGATATCATAGGAAGAATTCAGCAACTCGCGCTCGTCCTGCGCCAGCGCATCGGTAGAGGTGCTGGCCATCAGCGTCAGCGCCAGCAGACGGGCACCCAGACGGGCACCCAGACGGGCGTTGTTAATGGTAGGCAGAACAGGTAATGCCATCTTGTGA
>NZ_VMQS01000003.1:71725-76694 GCF_007625055.1 Halomonas sp. | reverse complement strand
GGCACCCAGACGGGCGTTGTTAATGGTAGGCAGAACAGGTAATGCCATCTTGTGACTCCTTGAAGGCCGATGGGCCTGAAGTATTAAGAGAATGACAAGAAGACTAAGCCTGCACTTATGGAATTACAATGATGTTTTATATTCTTTTTTAGAATATAAGTGTAGGCAATTTTTATCCTTATGCGCTAGCTTGCTGCAAACGCATGATTTTAAGGTCTGGTATCATAGGCACGAATTTTTCATCTATGATCTGGATAGCTCATGACCACTCCACGGGATTTTCTGATTGCGCCCTCGATCCTCTCCGCCAACTTTGCCTGTCTGGGTGAAGAAGTGGACAAGGTGCTGGCCTCTGGCGCTGACTGGGTTCACTTCGATGTGATGGATAACCACTATGTGCCCAACCTCACCATTGGCCCCATGATCTGTGAAGCGCTGCGCAAGCACGGCGTTAGCGCACCCATTGATGTGCATCTGATGGTCAGCCCGGTGGATCAGATGATCAGTAGTTTTATTGATGCCGGGGCTGACATGATCACTTTTCACCCTGAAGCCTCCCAGCATATTGATCGTTCGCTGCAGCTGATCCGCGATGGTGGCTGCAAGGCCGGTCTGGTCTTCAATCCGGCCACTCCCCTGTCCTATCTGGATTACGTGATGGACAAGATCGATATGGTGCTGTTGATGAGCGTCAACCCGGGCTTTGGCGGCCAGGCGTTTATCCCCGCGACGCTTGATAAGCTGCGCGAAGCGCGGGCCAGAATTGATGCTTCTGGCCGCGATATCCGCCTTGAAGTGGATGGCGGCGTCAAGGTGGACAATATTGCGGAGGTGGCCGCAGCAGGGGCCGATACCTTCGTGGCCGGCTCAGCAATTTTCAGTGCCCATCAGACCGATGATCCGAATGGTTACGATAGCGTGATCAACAAGATGCGCGCCCGACTGGCTGAAGCTGGGCAATAACGGAGGCGCCGGTGCACGCACAGCTGAAAGACAAGCAACTGCTGGCCTTTGATCTGGATGGCACCCTGATTGATTCGGTGCCGGATCTGGCCGTTGCCGTTCAGAAAACGCTGGCAGGCGAAGGGCTTGCCCCGCCGCAGCAAACCCATGTGCGCGACTGGGTCGGCAACGGTGCGCCGGTGCTGATCGAACGCGCACTGAGCTGGGCGCTGGGCAAGTCGCCGAATGCGACGCTCAATGCGCGCGCCTATGACGCCTTCCTGTCCCATTACAGCCAGGCGCCTGACCATTTGACCCGCCTCTACCCGGGCGCCCTGGAGGTACTTGAGGCTGTGCGTGCGGCGGGTTTACGTCAGGTATTGATCACCAACAAGCCCGAACGTTTTATCATGCCGATTTTGCAGCATTTCGCCATGTTGGAGTATTTTGATCTGTACCTGGGGGGCGATTCCCTGACGCAAAAGAAACCCCACCCGCTGCCACTGCTGCATGCGGCCAAGACATACGGCGTCAGCCCGGCAGATTGTGCCATGGTGGGCGATTCCCGCCACGATGTCGGGGCAGGCAAGGCGGCCGGTTTTACCACCTTTGCATTGCCTGGCGGCTATAACCACGGTGAGCCGATTGCCCTGAGCGCCCCGGATGTGCTGCTTGATTCCCTTTTTGATTTAATCGCTGAAACGCCCTGTGCGACAAGGACTGCCAGATGATGACGCCGGACACCTTTGCCGAGCTGGCCCAGGCGGGCTATAACCGTATTCCTGTTTCCCGTGATGTGCTGGCGGACCTGGATACACCGCTTTCGACCTATCTGAAACTGGCCAATATGCCCTGGACCTTCCTGCTGGAGTCGGTTCAAGGCGGTGAAAAGTGGGGGCGCTATTCGATTATCGGCCTGCCTTGCCAGGAGCGCATTGAAGTGCGTGGATTTACCGTGCGCCACATCCGCGAAGGCGAATCCGAAGGGGTGACCGAAGTGGCTGACCCCCTGGACTGGATCGAGCAGTTCCAGCAGCGTTTCAAGGTGCCCAAGCTGGATAACCGGCCGCGCTTTGACGGTGGTCTGGTGGGGTATTTCGGCTATGATACGATTCGTTATATCGAACCTCGTCTGCGCGGCGTCGAGAAGCCTGACCCCCTGGGGGTGCCGGACATTCTACTGATGGTGTGCAACGACCTGGTCGTCTTCGACAACCTCTCCGGGCGTTTGACGCTGCTGACCCATGTCGACCCCAGTGAACCTGAGGCCTTGGCCAAGGCTGAGCAGCATCTTAACCATCTCGAACAGCGTCTTCATGAGGCCTACACCCGGCCCGAAAGCAAGGGAAGCGGTCGTTCTGCCGTTGAAGAAAGCGATTTTGAATCCGGCTTTACCGAAGAAGGCTTCAAGGCGGCCGTGGAAAAAATCAAGGAATACGTGCTGGCAGGGGATATCATGCAGTGCGTGCCTTCCCAGCGCATGTCGACGCCTTATCAGGCGCCGCCGCTGGATCTTTACCGCGCGCTGCGCAGTCTCAATCCATCTCCTTACATGTTTTACCTCAACCTGGACGACCATCAGGTGGTCGGCTCATCGCCGGAAATCCTGACCCGCACCGAAGAAGGTGAGGTCACGGTGCGCCCGATTGCAGGGACCCGTAAGCGCGGCAGGAATGAGGAGGAAGACAAGGCGCTGGAAGCTGAACTGCTGGCGGACCCCAAGGAGCTTGCCGAACACCTGATGCTGATCGATCTGGGGCGAAACGATGTAGGCCGCATCAGCCAGACGGGCAGCGTCGAGGTAACCGATCAGATGGTGGTGGAGCGCTATTCCCACGTCATGCATATCGTTTCCAATGTTACCGGCCAGCTGATGCCGTCATTGACCGCCATGGATGCACTGCGTGCGACCTTCCCGGCAGGTACGGTGTCCGGGGCGCCGAAGATTCGCGCGCTGGAGATCATTGATGAGGTGGAGCCTGTCAAGCGCGGTATCTATTCCGGCGCGGTGGGCTACCTGTCCTGGCATGGCAATATGGACACCGCGATTGCGATTCGTACCGCAGTGATCAAGGATGGGCAGGTACATGTCCAGGCCGGTGCAGGCATCGTCGCCGACTCCGTGCCGGAACTTGAATGGCAGGAAACCCTTAACAAGGGCCGCGCCCTGTTCCGGGCGGTCGCCATGGCAGAAGGTGGATTGGATCAGCGCTAGCTGTTACTGAACCAGACCGGGTTATCGCCTGATTCAGGGGCATCACCCAAGAAATAAGTCGATGGAGTTTCAAACGCTATGCCGCAAAAAGTTCTGATGCTGGATAATTATGACAGTTTTACCTTCAATATCGTCCAGTATCTGGGTGAATTGGGCGCCGAGGTGCTGACGCATCGTAACGATGACATCAGCCTGACCCAGATCGATGCCCTGGCACCCAGCCATATCGTTATTTCCCCCGGCCCCTGCACGCCAAATGAGGCGGGTCTTTCGATGGATCTGATTCGCCATTTTGCCGGACGGTTACCCATTCTCGGGGTTTGTCTCGGGCATCAGGCCATTGGCCAGGTGTATGGTGGCAAGGTGATACGCGCGCCTCAGGTGATGCATGGCAAGACGTCAGCAATCCAGCATGATGCGCAGGGCGTCTTTTCCGGGTTGAAAAATCCGCTGGACGTCACTCGCTACCATTCTCTGGTCGTGGAAAAGGACAGCCTTCCAGAGTGTCTGGAAATTACCGCCTGGACAGGCGCCGATGATGTGACGCCGGATCTGATCATGGGGCTGCGTCACCGTGAACTGGATATAGAAGGGGTGCAGTTTCACCCGGAATCGATCCTGACCCGTCAGGGCCACCAGCTGTTGGCCAACTTCCTCAAACGTCGCTGAAAGCGCACATTATCTCAGCCTGGAGGCTCACGAATTCATGCTCATGCGAGATGCCATTAACGCTGTGATGCAGCGCGAGAATCTGACCTTTGACCAGATGCACATCCTGATGCGTCAGATAATGACCGGTGAGGCAACCGATGCCCAGATTGGCGGCTTGCTGGTGGGCCTGGCAATGAAAGGCGAGAGTGCGGTGGAAATCAGTGCAGCGGCTCAGGTGATGCGCGAACTGATGAACCGTGTAACGCTGCACGCCGACAATGTGGTTGATATCGTGGGTACCGGAGGTGACGGTGCCAATCTTTTCAATGTCTCCACGGCGGCAAGTTTTGTGGCCGCCGGCGCCGGGGCACATGTGGCCAAACACGGCAATCGTAGCGTCTCTTCTTCTTCAGGCAGTGCGGATCTTTTTGATATTGCCGGTATTTATCTGGATCTCAACCCGGAGCAGGTCAGCCGCTGTATCGAGCAGGTTGGCGTAGGCTTCATGTTTGCCCCCAATCATCACCCGGCCATGCGCCACGCCATTGGCCCGCGCCGCGAGATGGGAGTGCGCACCCTGTTCAACATTCTTGGGCCCCTGACCAACCCGGCCGGTGCGCCGAACCAGGTGTTGGGGGTCTACTCGCCTGAGCTGGTACCGCTGATGGCTGAGGTGCTGCAACAGCTAGGCAGTCGTCATGTCATGGTGGTGCATTCCGAAGACGGGCTGGATGAAATTTCCCTGGCCGCTCCCACTCTGGTGGCAGAGTTGAAAGACGGTGCTATCCATCATTACACCATCGACCCAGAAGATCTGGGCATCGAGCGCCAGAGCCTGGTTTCCCTGAAAGCCAACAGTGCAACGGAGAGCCTGCAACTGGTCAAGGCCGCGTTGGCAGGTGATGGGGCGGCAGCGGAAATGGTGGCGCTGAATGCCGGTGCAGCGCTTTACTGCGCCGGTGTGGCGGATACCCTCAAGGAGGGCGTGATGGTCGCTCAGGATGCCCAGGCGTCAGGCCTGCCTTTGGAAAAACTGCGAGAGCTGGCACACTTTACCAGCGTCTTCAAACAGTAAAAGAGAGACGTTATGACTGATCAGGCAACGCCCACCATTCTAAACCGTATTCTGGCCCGCAAGGATCAGGAAGTCGCCGAGCGCCG
>NZ_VMQS01000003.1:21505-71625 GCF_007625055.1 Halomonas sp. | reverse complement strand
CCACCATTCTAAACCGTATTCTGGCCCGCAAGGATCAGGAAGTCGCCGAGCGCCGCGAGGCGGTGTCTGAAACTGACCTGTTGGCGCTGGCCAAGCATCAGAGTGCCCCGCGTGGGTTCATTCAGGCGTTGAACCGGCGGATCGCCAGCGGTGACCCGGCCGTGATTGCGGAGATCAAAAAAGCCTCACCATCCAAAGGCGTGATTCGTGAGCACTTCGAGCCTGCCGAGATTGCCAGGCGCTATGCCGACGGCGGTGCTGCCTGCCTGTCTGTGTTAACCGATGCGGAGTATTTTCAGGGCCATGAAGACTATCTGATAGCTGCCCGGGATGCCTGCAGCCTGCCGGTGGTGCGTAAAGATTTTATTACCCACGGTTACCAGGTGTCTGAAGCGAGAGCGATCGGTGCTGACTGCATCCTGCTGATTGTTTCGGCGCTGGATGATGCCAGAATGCGCGATCTTAACCAGCAGGCCCAGCAGCTGGGGATGGATGTGCTGGTGGAAGTTCACGACGGTGACGAGCTGGAACGGGCGCTGGCGCTGGATCTCAAGCTGGTGGGTATCAACAACCGTAACCTGCACACCTTTGATACCAGCCTGAACACCACCCTGGATCTTCTGACACGTATACCCGCAGATGTGACCGTGATTACCGAGTCAGGCATTCATACCCGCGACGATGTTGAGCTGATGCGTGACCATGAGATCAACGGTTTTCTGGTCGGCGAAGCCTTTATGCGCGAAGAAGACCCCGGCCAGGCGCTGAAAAACCTGTTTTTCTGACGCGCTTATCTCCCCCTTTACATAACAGGCCCCGCTTATGCGGGGCCTGTTATGTTTTAACCGGCGCTTTTCTTATCAGCCGATCTTAACTGCTTCAGCAGTGCCTGTAACGGGTGGGGCAAGGTCTGCTGTGAAAAGCGCTTGACCTGGCTGCGGCAGGAATAGCCGGTGGCCAGTAGCCGGCCGCTATTTTCCTCGGCTTCCACCTGGGGCTGCCAGGATTGGGCATAGATGGTTTTTGAGGTTGCCACGTTACGGGTTTCATGGCCGTAAGTGCCCGACATACCGCAGCAGCCGCTGCTGGCCAGTTCAAGCTGTAAACCAAAGGCGTTAAACACCTGCTGCCAGGCCTTGGGGCTGCCGGGGGCATTGGTTTTTTCGGTGCAATGGGAAAGCAGCCGGAACCCTGGGTCATCCATTTCAAGCCGCTGTGGCGCCAGGGTGTTCAGGCGTGTGGCCAGCCATTCCTGTAGTAGCAGCACGGGGGGCACAGCCTCCTGGCCAAGGGCTTTGACATATTCCTGACGGTAGGTCAGCGTCATGGCCGGATCAATGCCCACGAGGGGCACCTCAAAACGCGCCAGGGTGGCTAAGCGCTTGGCCTGCTGGCGGGCAGTGCGTTCGAAAGCGCCCAGAAACCCCTGCACATGCAGGGGTTTGCCGTTGGCAGAAAACGGCATGACCAGTACGCGTATCTCAAGACGCGTCAGCAGTTCGATAATGTCCATCACCAGGGTGGCTTCAAAATGCGTGGTAAAGGCATCCTGAACCAACACCACGCTATTGGCGCGCTGCTTTTCCGTCAGCATGGCCAGTGAGGTAGGCGTGGCTTCCGCAACGCCCCAGGCGCGTAGCTGTTTTTTGACACTGGCGCGGGAAACCTGTGGCGAATCGCTGATCCCCAGGCCCCTGCGCATCAGGGTGTCCACCCAGCGCTGGCCGATCACGGCATTATAAAGCGGGGCCACCCTGGCCATGGTCGGCAGCATATGCTCAGTACCACCGACAATATAGTCGCGCAGTGGGCGCAGGTAACGGCCGTGGTAAACCTCCAGAAACTGCGAGCGGAACTGGGGTACGTTAACCTTGATAGGGCACTGTCCGGCGCAGGATTTGCACGCCAGGCAGCCGGCCATGGCGTCATACACCTGGTGGGAATAGTCGTGGCGCTGTTTTCTGCTCAAGGTATTCATGGCGCGCAGCGGCAAGCGTTTAATAAAGCCAAAGACACCTTCGGCTTTTTTCTTGCGTGACTCTTCCACGACATCAATGCCTGCCTCCTGCTGCAACCGCAACCATTCACGCATCAGGCTGGCGCGGCCCTTGGGAGACTGGTTGCGATCGCGGGTGGCTTTCCACGATGGGCACATAGGATCATCCACATCGTAGTTGTAGCAGGCGCCGTTGCCGTTGCAGTAAACCGCCGCGTCATAGGCTTGCCAGGCGCGTTCATCAATTTGACGGTCAAGCTGGCCGCGTGTGGTCACGCCATCCACCTTGAGCAGGGCAGGGTCGCTGTCCCGGGCAATCACGTCGTCATCAGACTTGATGGAAGCGGGCAAGGGCGAGGCAATCTTACCCGGGTTGAGCTGGTTTTCCGGGTCAAACGCCGCTTTGACCCGCTGCAGGCTGGGGTAGAGTTCAGCAAAGAATTTGGGGCCGAATTCGGAGCGCACTCCCTTGCCATGTTCGCCCCATAGCAGGCCCCCATACTTCTGGGTCAGAGCGACGACTTCATCCGAGACCTCGCGGATCAGGCGTTCCTGTTGCGGGTCTTTCATATCAATAGCCGGGCGCACGTGAAGCACGCCGGCATCCACATGGCCAAACATGCCATACTGCAGATCGCGGGCATCCAGTGCTGCTCGGAATTCAGCGATAAAATCCGCCAGGTGCTCTGGCGGCACGGCGGTATCCTCGACAAAGGCAATCGGGCGTTTTTCGCCTTTGGCATTGCCTAACAGGCCCACGGCGCGTTTGCGCATGGCGTAGACTTTCTGGATGTCTGCCCGCCCTTGGGCCAGGGTGTAGCCCAGGCGCTGAACGCTGGTATCCCGGCTCAAGTGGTCGGTAAATGCCGTGATCCGGCGGGCCAGGCGCTCAGGGTCGTCGTCATTGAACTCGACCAGATTGATGCCGCGGATCGGTGTATCACCTGCGGGGAAAAAAGTGGCGACGCTATCCCACACAAAATCGTCCATGGCCAGCAGTAGCACCTGATCATCGACGGTTTCAATCGAGGTTGGCCGTTCGCTGCTGGCCATCAGCGCCTTGGCATCGCGCAGGGCATCCATAAAGCCCGCGTAGCGCACGTTGACCAGGGTAGAGTGCTTGGGGATAGGCAGCACATTCAGGACGGCTTCATTGAGAAACCCCAGCGAGCCTTCCGAGCCGCACAGCAGGCTGTTGATATTCAGCTCGCCCTGTTCAGTGCGCAGGTGAGCCAGATCATAGCCAGTCAAGCAGCGGTTGAGAGGCGGGAATTTGGCCTCAATCAGGTTCCTCTGCTGGTCAATGATGCTGGCGGCAGTGCGGTGAATATTCCCGATGATGCCTGCATGCTGGCAGGCGGCGTCTTCCTCAGCGCTGCTGAGTGGGCGGCTGTGCAGGTGTTCACCGCCGATCAGGACGGTATCGAGCTCCAGCACGTGATGGCGGGTCTTGCCGTATTCACAGCTGCCCTGTCCACTGGCGTCGGTTGAGATCATTCCACCAATGGTGGCGCGGTTGGAGGTGGAAAGCTCTGGCGCGAAAAACAGCCCGTGGGGTTTGAGGGCAGCGTTGAGCTGATCTTTCACCACGCCCGCCTGAACACGCACCTGGCGGTTCTCTACATCAATATCCAGAATGTGGTTCATATGCCGCGACACGTCGACCACGATGCCGTCAGTCAGTGACTGGCCGTTGGTGCCGGTGCCGCCGCCACGTGCAGTGAGCACGATATTGCGGTTGGGTACCTGGGCTGCCATTCGGGTTATTCGTTCCAGGTCTTCGCTGTGCTTTGGGTACACCACCGCCTGAGGCCAGCGTTGATAGATGGAATTGTCGGTGGCCAGCACGGTGCGGCTGGCATAATCCGGGCAAATCTCACCTTCAAAGCCATTGGCCTTGAGGATTTCAAGGAAGCGCACATAGTCACTGCTTAGCGACTCAAAGGCGACGCGGTCAGAATCCAGGGATGCAATCATGGTAGGGGCTACGCCATCGTTATCGGCTCGGCTGCCGCAGGCAGAACGAGGTGAAAGAACACGGCCAGATTCCAGCCATTCGAATGCTTCCACTTTACCGCAGGCACCCCCCGGCTGCACACAGCAGCATCGGCAAAAAAGGCCATAAAATGGCCACCGAATTTCTGCAACTGATCAGCTGGCGTTGGCTTTCCGGGCGTTCTTTTTCTCATCAGCAGGCGCTGGCGCTTCACTGGCGCGCAAACTCCGTCCCAGCCATATGACTGTGCCAAAACAGAGAACACTGAGTAAGATGATACCGCCATATACATAAGGCATGACATTTTCCAACATGATCTCTACCTCTCATTTTGATACATGGATACCGTTTCCCATATTACGGGTTCGGGTAAGTCTTTTATTGATCCAGGTCGTGTTTCAGGATGTTTTCAAGGATGCATCAAGGACGAATTAACGCTGGATGTGAAAGGCATCAACAGCTAGTATCTGTTAAGTCAGCATATGCTAATGAGCAACTTAAGTATGAGCTGTATCAGTTTATAAAATTGCTTTTAGTTCTGATCTATTCCTATCTGCACCAACAATGAATCTACCGCTGTGTTTACCAGAGGATCAATTCAATGCGCTTCACCTATGCAAAACCTGTAAACAAATGGATTAGAACAACGTTTGTTTTTATGGGGATCGCCGTATTGGGATCAACACAAGGTTGCAGCGAGGGTGATGCGCCTGTTGAGGAAGTGATTGTCCCTGTTTCTGTGGTGACCGTTGAAAAGGCCTCGACGACACCCACCTGGTCTTTCATCGGCCGGACTGCACCTTCCCGCAAGGCAGCTATTACGTCTCGCACACAAGCCGAAATACGTAATATCAATTTCACCGAGGGCGAAAGGGTTGAGGAAGGGCAGGTATTGGTGAGCCTTGAAAGTAACAATGCCAATGCTGACCTGCGCCAGGCCGAAGCAGAATTGATTGCGGCCAATGCGGAAGTTCAGTCAGCTGCCCGAAATCTGCGTCGTGGTGAAGAAATTGCCGTCAATGGTTATCTTTCCGCGGCGGATCTCGACAAGCTAAAGGATCGCTTCAGTCAGGCTCAGGGTCGTCAAGAGGCTGCTCAGTCGGCAACACAACGGGCACAGCAGGCGCTCGAGTACACTGAAATACGCGCCCCTTTCAGTGGCTGGGTGGGTAAAGCCAACTTTGATCCAGGCGCTGTTGTCAGCCCCTCCAGTGGGCCGATTGCTGAGGTCGTCCAAACAGATCCCATGTTTGTTGAGTTTCAGGTCAATGAAGCGGATTTTCTGGCGTATCGAAACCGCGACTCCAGTAGTGAATTCAGCCAGCAATTGGACCTGACGCTGACGCTGGCCGATGGTGATCAACATGAGCACGACGGTGAGCTTTCCTTTACTGACATAAGAGTCGATGAGCGCATGGGAACGGTGGCTGCCCGCGCTGCCTTTCCTAACCCTGATGCAACCCTGGTGCCAGGGCTTTTCGTGACACTTAATGTGGAACAGCGCCAGGGCGTGGAGAAAATACTGGTTCCACAAGTAGCGCTTCAGGAAAATAACGAAGGCAAGTTTGTTCTGCTGGTTGATGAAAACGATCGAGTGGCGCAGCGTTTTATTCAGACGGGCGCCCGGCAAGGTGCTTTATGGACAGTTGAAGCAGGGTTGGACGGTGGTGAGGCGGTTATTGTTGAAGGGATCCAGAAAGTACGCACCGGTGTGCAGGTGGAACCTTTGGAAAAGCGCATCGATGCCATGACGGGTGTGATCCAGGAAGCCTCAGGGGGCGTTAAATGATCAGTCGGATATTCATCTATCGTCCCAAGTTTGCCTTTGTCATTTCGATTCTGATCACTCTGGCAGGACTTCTGGCGTTGCGGGGCTTACCGGTTAACATGTTTCCCGACATGGCACCTCCGCAGATTCAGGTGTCGGCCACGCTGCCGGGGGCCAGCGCTGAAATTGTCGAGGAAGCAGTTGTCAGGCCCATTGAGCAGCAGCTCAATGGCGTTGAAAAAATGCTCTACATGGAGTCATCCTCGACCAGTGATGGTGCCGCAAAAATAACGCTGACGTTCGAGAGTGGCACCGATACGGACATTGCCCAGGTGAATGTGCAAAATCGCGTGGCACTTGCCGAACCTTTTTTACCTGATGAGGCCAGGCGACAAGGCGTCGTAGTCAGAAAACAGTCCGGTAATATGCTGATTGGTATCAACCTTACCTCTGAGCGTGATGATCTTGACGGCGTTTTCCTGAGCAACTATGCCTCCAATAATCTGGTGGAAAGACTGGGACGAGTACCCGGCGTAGGCTCGGCGGAAGTTCTGGGCGCCAAGGATTACAGCATGCGGGTCTGGCTTGATCCTGAGCGTATGTCGGCACTCAATATTACAGTCTCGGAAGTAGCAGCTGCCCTCAAGGAACAAAATCAGATTGTCGCTGCGGGAAAGCTGGGTCAGGAGCCCGTACCGGACGGTCAGCAGTTTGTTTACAGCATTCAGAGTCGAGAACGATTGTCCGACCCGGATGAATTCGCACAGACCATTTTGCGCGCCAGTGACGACGGCGGCTTTGTGCGGCTGGAGGATATCGGTCGAATAGAACTTGGTTCTCGATCCTATTCTTCAACGGCCAAACTGAATAATCAGGATACTGCCTTTGTCGTTATTTATCAGTTACCTGATGCCAATGCGCTGGATGTGGCCAATCAGGTGAAAGAGGTTGTCGGTGATACCTCCGCTCGATTCCCTGATGGAGTCAGCTACGATATTCTTTTTGATACGACAGAGTTTATCGAGCGGTCCATCTCAGAAGTCCTGGTCACACTCTATCAGGCCGTGGGGCTCGTTATCCTGGTGGTTTTCCTGTTCTTGCAGAGCTGGCGGGCAACATTAATTCCCAGCATAGCCATCCCCGTCTCGCTGGTGGGTACCTTTGCCATCATGGCGGTGCTGGGCTACTCAATCAATATGATTACCCTGTTTGGTCTGGTATTGGCCATCGGTATAGTGGTTGATGATGCGATTGTCGTCATCGAGAACGTTGAACGCATACTGAAAGAGGAAAAGCTGCCTATTCAGGAAGCCGTCGCCAAGGCAATGAAGGAGGTCACAGGGCCCATCATTGCCACCACCCTGGTATTGTTGGCGGTATTTGTTCCAGTGGGCTTTATGCCCGGCATTACCGGTGAGCTGTATAAGCAGTTCTCGGTCACGATTTCCGTTGCGGTCATCATTTCTTCTATCAATGCGCTTACCCTCAGCCCAGCTTTGTGTGTGTCTCTGTTGGGGCGCGGAGGAAACACGTCTATCAAATGGATGCGCCCAGTCGACTGGCTGATTGTCAAATCCACTGATCGCTATGACGGCCTTGTGACCCGGTTATTGCGTAAAGGGTTATTGGCGGGAATTGGAAGTATAGCGCTGATAGCGCTGACAACCGGGCTTTTTCAATCTGTCCCCGGTGCCTTTGTACCTTCCGAGGATCAGGGGTTTGTGTTTGTCGATGTGCAGCTGCCGGATGCTGCCGCTCTGGAACGCACGGATGTTGTGCTGGAGGACGTGACAGAGACTGTTCTCGAAGACCCCGCTGTCACGGATTTCATTTCTGTTTCCGGGTTTTCCCTACTCGGCGGCGCCAACAGTAACAACGGTATGGGGATAGCGGTTCTCAAGGATTGGGAAGAGCGTAGCGACCAGGTATTGAGCCTGGAAAGCGTGCTGGCGCGCCTTACAAATGAGCTGGTGGTGCTACCCCAGGCGCAGGTCAGGGTATTCAATCCGCCAGCGATTCCCGGCATTGGCACCTCCTCAGGGTTTGACTTCCGGCTCCAGGATAGCCAGGGGCGCGATGTCAATCAGCTTTCCCAGGTCATGATGGGGCTCATTTATGAAGCCAATCAGCAAGAAGCGCTGGCCAATGTGTATAGTACTTTCCGCGCTAATATTCCCCAGTACCTGCTGACGGTTGACCGCAACCGGGCCAAGGCAATGGGTATACAGTTGTCGGATATTTTTACGACATTACAAACTCAACTGGGCTCTTTGTATGTGAATGACTTTACAAGGTTTGGCAAAAACTATCGGGTAATGATTCAGGCAGAAGGCGAATACCGCCGTTCTGCTGAAGATTTGTCATTTTATTACGTGCGTAACGAGTATGGTGACATGGTGCCGTTATCCACGCTGGCGTCATTGGAGCCTGTTCTGGGGCCTTCATCCATCGACCATTTCAATCTTGAGCGTGCTGTGACCATATCGGGTGAGGCAGCGCCCGGTTTTGCCAGCGGTGATGCGCTTAATGCCATGGAAGAACTTGCTCAGTCCCTGCCCCAAGGCTATTCCTTCAGCTGGGCAGGACAGAGTCTGCAGGAAATTGAGGCAGGCAGCCTGGCGACCTTGATTTTTGTGTTTGCCATTTTGCTGGTTTATCTCTTCCTGGTTGCCCAATATGAAAGCTGGAGCCTGCCACTGGCGGTCGTCGGTGCCGTGCCACTGGCGATGTTTGGCGCCATGGGCGGATTATGGATGCTGGGGTTAGCCAATGATATCTACGCCCAGGTCGGCCTGGTGCTATTGATTGGCCTTTCCACCAAGACAGCGATCCTGATTGTCGAGTTCGCCATGCAACTCCGGCAAGGTGGATTATCAACGAAAGAAGCGGCCAGAAAAGCGGCTGTCATGCGTTTCCGGGCCGTTCTCATGACCGCGTTTTCATTCATTCTGGGTGTCCTGCCGCTGGTGTTTGCGTCCGGTGCCGGAGCAGCAAGCCGCGTCAGCCTCGGGGTTACCGTCCTTAGCGGCATGATTACGGCTACCCTGTTTGGCACCCTGCTGGTACCCGTGTTCTACCAGTGGATTCAGACATTGAGAGACAGGCGGTATTCACAACCCGACGCCTGAACCTGTGTCTGATTGTTGACCGGTTTTAACGGATAGAGAAAGCGCCTTGATATTTCAAGGCGCTTTTTTTCTGGTCGAGTGCAACGAGCAATCATCAAGCAGGTGAAATTTGTCAAGGAGCTGTGCACTTGCAAAGCAGGACGTGCTCTGGAAGTGCTAAGAGATGTCATTTTGCTGATAGCGGCTGAACAGTAACCGTGTCATCAAAGAAAAGAAGAATGCTGCTGACAGACTGCACATCAGTATGCCAACCAGGCCCTGGGTTGTTGCCAATAACCGCCAAGGGTAAGCAATGACAACGTCTCCATATCCGATAGTGGTATAGGTGACGCCTGAAAAGTAAAGCGATGATTCGGCAGAGGGAAAGCTGCCATTGACGTAATAGAACATTGCCCAAAGACATATCTGAATAATATGACTGAGTAAAATGGCCCAGACAACCCTGACCAGAAGCCAGAAGGTTGAGCCAAAGGAACCAACGTCCAGAGAGTGCCTGCGCAACTGACTGGTCCATTTCACCAGCAAGGCAAGACACAGGATGTGAACAAGCACTGTCAGTGCGACCAGGCCCAGGCCGGATGTAATGAGGTAAATCATGAATGTGTGTTCACTGGAATGCGTTTACTTATTAACCAGAATCAGTATTGGCGGCTAGGCTGAATCTGTCGAGTTTCCACGTCGGTCACCGTGTGCCGCCTCATCCCTGACGGTTTACCTGTCTGCTCGCAAGACTAGCATAGATAGAACAGGAATGAAGTTGTCAGCGCCCGTTTGTTGAAGGCTATTAACGTGTTTCTTGCCATGGCCGTGTCTGCCACTTTTGCCTACAATAGGCACTTTTATCACGGCACTGGCCGTGACGTTCACTGAACCCAGGCGAAGGAATGACTCATGCTCGACCCGAAACTGCTGCGCGGTGATCTTGATATGGTGGCGAAACAACTGGCCCGCCGGGGGTTTATGTTGGATACACAGGCGCTGCAGGCGATGGAAACCAGGCGGCGTGAACTGCAGACACAGACCGAGCAGCTGCAGAGCGAACGCAACACCCGCTCCAAGGCGATTGGCAAGGCCAAAGCCAATGGGGATGATATCCAGCCGCTGCTGAACGAGGTCAGTGATCTTGGCGAGCGCCTGGATGCAGCCAAACAGCAACTGGCCGAGGTGCAGGCGCAGTGGGATGATCTGGTCAGCGGTATTCCTAATCTGCCCCATGAGAGCGTGCCTGAAGGCAAGAGTGAGGACGATAACGTTGAGCTGCACCGCTGGGGTACGCCACGTAAGTTTGATTTCAGGGTGCTGGACCATGTCGATCTGGGCAAGCAGTCGGGGTACCTGGATTTTGATCTGGCATCCAAGCTGACCGGCGCCCGTTTTGCGGTAATGCGCGGGCCGGTTGCCCGCCTTCATCGGGCGCTGGCGCAGTTCATGCTGGATACGCAAACCCTCAAACATGGCTATGAAGAATGCTATGTACCTTATATGGTCAATCGCGATTCTTTGATGGGCACCGGCCAGCTGCCCAAGTTTGGTGAAGATCTGTTCAGGCTGGATGACGAGCGTGAGTATCACCTGATTCCCACTTCGGAAGTGCCGCTGACCAATTTTGTTCGCGACGAAATTGTCGATCAGGGGGTGCTACCGATGAAACTGACGGCACATACGCCATGCTTTCGTTCTGAAGCGGGTTCTCATGGGCGTGATACCCGTGGCATGATTCGCCAGCACCAGTTTGACAAGGTAGAGATGGTGCAGATTGTTGAGCCCGACAAGAGCTATGAGGCACTGGAGGACATGCGCGGCCACGCGGAGGCCTTGCTGCAGGCACTGGATCTACCGTATCGGGTGGTGACCCTGTGTACCGGTGATATGGGCTTTGGGGCTGCCAAGACTTATGACCTGGAGGTCTGGTTGCCTAGCCAGGAGACCTACCGTGAGATTTCGTCGATTTCCAACTGTGAAGAATTCCAGGCTCGGCGTATGCAGGCGCGTTTCCGTCATCCTGATGAAAAGAAGCCTCAACTTGTGCATACCCTGAACGGATCTGGACTGGCCGTCGGGCGCTGCCTGCTGGCAGTGCTGGAAAATCACCAGCAGGCAGATGGCAGTGTGATCATACCTGAGCCACTGCGGCCATATATGGGTGGTATCGCGTCGATCAGTCTTTAAGTAGCCACTCCACGCTGACTTCGGCATCAATGCGCACGGTGCCGGGGCGATACTCTGTCTGGGGCGCCTTGGCTCGACCCGAATCATTCTGCTCAGCGCTCACTGCCATCATGCGCGGTTGGTAGCTGGGCGACTGGGTTTCCTGAACATGATGCACCTTTCCCAGTTCTGCGCCCAGGGTGCTGGCCATCAGATCAGCCTTGTGGCGGGCCTTATCCAACGCCTTGACCAGCGCTTCGTCGGTCACCGCGTCTCTGTCTTTAAGGTCGAACTCGACCCCATCCAGCTGATTGACACCTGCACTGATCAGCGCATCCAGAATGGCACTGACCTGTTCTATGTCATCCAGCTGAACCTTGACAGGACGTTCAAGCCGGTTTCGTTTAAGCGTTTCTCCGTCGCCGTCTTGGTTGCGGTTGTGGACCTGGCGTGGGTATATGTTCAAGGAGCCCGCTGAAATGGCGTCGCGCTCGATACCTTGTGATTCAAGCATGGTGATCAACTCGCTGGCGCGTTTTTCAAGCCTTGCCCTTGCTTCACTCAAGGCAGCCTCCTCTTCTTCTGCCAGCTGCTCGATGGCGGGTGTCTCTTCCCATAGCCGTGCATTGAGCGTGGCCCTGTCAGGCACGACTTCGATATGCGCCTTGGCATCAACGTTAAGGCGTGAGGTTTCGTTGGCCTGAGCAGCCGGAGTGAGTGCCATGGCTGTCATGCTGCCGACCATGAGCCAATAGGGTACACGTGGAAGTGTGCTTGCCAATCTTCTGGTAAGTGCTCTCATGTGCGCTTTTCCGATAATGTTTAATGATGGCGTGGATAATTCGCGTATTAGCGGTTGACTCTGACAGTCACTTATCTCGACTTTGAGACTCGCAGGGTGCAAAAGTTCTCATTACCAGCGCGCTTAATCTAAAGGCCAACAGGTTTTTGTTCCCTGCTTACGCACCTGAGGTTTGTGCAAAGGTAGGCGAGGCGTCATCATGCAGTATCCATCACCCTGCAAGGAGGCTTTGCGCGTCATATGCTTGACCCCATTAACAAACCGCCACAAGACGATAATTATAGCAGTATGCCGCTCAACGCCACGCTATCTCTGGCAGCGCTGGTGATCATTATAGGCGGCATGAAAGCGGGCTCCAGCCTGCTGGTACCGCTTTTGCTGGCGTTTTTTATTGCGGTGGTGTGTACCTCGCCCGTGCAGTGGCTTCACCGCCTGGGGTTGTCGATGCGCCTGGCGGTGTTACTGACACTGATGGTATTGCTGGGGTTGGCATCACTGCTGGGGTTGCTGGTGGTGAACAGTTTCAGCACCTTTGTCGATTCGCTACCGGATATAGAGTCGCGCCTTTATGAGGCCTATGAGAGTTTGCTGAACACCCTGTCCTCCTTGGGGCTTGCGATAGACCCTGAGCAGCTGAATACCCTGTTTGATAATCAGAGCATCACGTCCTGGATGCCGGCGATTCTTGGCGAGATCGGCAATCTGTTCATGCAGAGCATCGTGGTATCGCTGCTTGTTGTGTTCATGCTGTTCGAGACGCTGCACTTTCGCGATAAGGTGTCGCTGGCGTTGGAAAACCCGGCCCCCAGCCTGAAGCGTTTCTCCGAGTTCAGCCGTACCTTCAAGCGTTATCTGGCAGTAAAAACGATTATCAGCCTGGCAACGGCGGTGCTGGTCTGGATTTCCTGTTTGGCGGTAGGCGTTGAATTTCCACTCTTATGGGCAGTTCTGGCGTTTGCGCTGAATTTCATTCCCAATATTGGCTCGGCTATTGCGGCGGTGCCGCCGGTGCTGCTGTTGCTGGTCTCGCAGGATAGTGGTCTGTGGCAGGCGTTCTTGCTATCGATGTGCTATCTGGGTATCAACTTTGTGCTGGGTAACCTGGTGGAACCACGTCTGATGGGGCGGGCCTTGGGGTTGTCGACGCTGATCGCGTTTCTTTCTCTGGTGGTATGGGGCTGGGTGTTTGGTGTGGCGGGAATGCTACTGTCTGTACTGCTGACCATGACCCTCAAGATTGCGCTCGATAGCCACCCGCAAACCCGCTGGATGGCGCATTTGCTTGGGCCAGGCGCGTATCTGGAAGATTCGGTTGAAAAACCTCTAAGTGAAGCGACCAAGCCGCCCATGAAGCGGGATGAATAGTGAAAGACGGAGATAACAAAGGCCGCCAGACAGGGCGACCTTCTCGATGAGCCTGGTGACTATCAGGCGTTTTGCTCAAGAAACTGATTGAGTTGAGACTTGGATTGGGCGCCAACCAATGAGGCAACCTTGGTGCCAGACTTGAACAGCATAACGGTGGGAACACCGCGTACGCCTTGTTCAGCGGCAATTTCAGGGGCGTCGTCAACATTGATGCTGACCACTTTCAGACCATCGCCGCGTTCCTCGGCCACTTCATCAACCACCGGAGCCATTACCTTGCAAGGGCCACACCAGGGGGCCCAGAACTTCAGTAAAACGGGCTGCTCGGCGTTGATCACTTCTTGCTCAAAATTGGCGTTAGTGACATCAACCTGGGACATAGAATTCTCCTGTTTGCGTTGCTCTTGCCATGGCGTTTCTTGGGTCGTTGCTATAGTAAATGCAACATAGATCGTGCGAATGGATAGCGCGTTGACAATGCGCCAAGCCGACAAATGTTAGCGGTCATCGGCACCAGTGGCAAATAAACACGAACGCCGTGGATTTTTTTATACTATAACGATATTATATGAATGTTTTTTATTCTATTGAGCCGAGCGTGCGCTTGTCGCCTTCGTGGGTCAAAAAAAGCGTATAGACGTTCTGCTGGCGTTTCAGGGTGAATCAATGAAGCTACAACAACTACGTTACATCTGGGAAGTCAATCGTCATAACCTGAACGTCTCTGCAACAGCACAGAGTCTGTTCACCTCTCAGCCGGGCATTTCCAAGCAGATACGCTTGCTTGAAGATGAATTGGGGGTCGAGATTTTTGCCCGCAGTGGCAAGCATTTAACGCGGGTGACGCCCGCAGGGCAGGCGATTATTCAACTGGCTGGCCAGGCCCTGCGTTTATCTGAAAATATCAAGGATGTGGCTCAGGAGTACAGTGATGAGCGACGGGGCAGTCTGTCAATTTCAACGACCCACACCCAGGCCCGCTATGCGTTGCCACCGATCATCACTGAATTTACTCAAAAATACCCGGATGTTGCCCTGCATATGCAACAGGGTACGCCTAAACAGATTGCTCAGATGGTGAGTGAAGGGCAGGCTGATTTTGCGATTGCCACAGAGTCACTGGAGCTGTTTACGGACCTGATACTGTTGCCTTGTTACCGTTGGAACCGTTGTGTGCTAGTGCCCAAGGACCACCCGTTGGCCGTGCTTGACGGTCCGTTAACCCTGGAGGCCCTGGCCGAATATGCGCTGGTGACCTATGTCTTCGGCTTCACCGGTCGCTCTCAGCTGGATGATGCCTTCAGGGAGCACGGTCTGACGCCGAATGTGGTGCTGACAGCGGCCGATGCCGATGTTATCAAGACCTATGTACGCCTGGGGATGGGCGTGGGAATTGTGGCTCACATGGCAGTTGACCCTGAGCATGATAGTGACCTGGTGGCGCTGGAAGCCGGCCATCTGTTTGCAAGCTCCACCACCAAGATAGGCATTCGGCGCGGTACCTTCATGCGCGGCTATATGTATGATTTCCTGCAGCGTTTTGCTCCGCACCTGACCCGCGAACGGGTTGATGCAGCGCTAACCGCGGGGCCACGTAATGATCAGGAACTGTTCAAGGATGTGACCTTGCCAGAATACTGATTCATTTCAGGGTCAGTGCATTGATCAGGTGGCGGATCTTGTCGATGGTCTCATCGTATTCGGCATCCGGCTGGGAGTCCGCGACCAAGCCACCACCCCCCCATAAATGCAGCTGCCCGGCGTCGGCCACGACAGTGCGAATGGCAATCGACGTATCCATGTTTCCAGTGTGATCAATATAGCCCAGGCTGCCGCAGTAAACGCTGCGCTGGCAGGGCTCAAGCTCGTCAATAATCTGCATGGCGCGAATCTTGGGTGCGCCTGTGATGGACCCGCCAGGCGAGGCAGCTTCAAGCAGCGCCAGTGGTGTATTTGCCCTGTTCAGCTGACCTCTCACTACACTCACCAGATGATGCACATTCGGATAGCTTTCCAGCTCGCATAACTGGGGAACATGGATGCTGCCAAATTGACACACCCGGCCCAGGTCATTGCGCAGGAGATCCACAATCATGACGTTTTCAGCACGATCCTTGCGGCTGGTCAACAGCTGCCGGGCAAGCTGCTGGTCGCGCTCCCGGGTGGTGCCCCGTGGCCGGGTGCCTTTGATTGGCCGTGTCTCAACTTGGCCCTGACGCACCTGTATGAAACGTTCCGGCGACAGGGACAAGACCGCCTTGTCCTGCCAGGCCATAAAGCCTGAAAACGGCGTAGGCGTTGCGCGGCGCAGACGCAGATAAGCTGACCAGACATCGCCTTCATAGTGTGCGGAAAAGCGCTGGGCCAGGTTGATCTGGTAGCAGTCGCCGGAACGGATATAACGTTGCACCTGTTCAAACCGTTGGTGATAGCCCTCGCGAGTCATCTGCCCCCGGAAAGCCGTCTTCAAGGCAAACGGCCCCTGTGGCACGGCGTTGGCGCCCAGCCACTGCATGACCTGTTCGCGCCGGGACCGGGAAGCCAACAGAGTAGCTTCCTTTCTCAAGTGGTCAATCACCAGCGCCCAGTCATACAGGCCCATTCGTGCCAGCGGTAGTGAGGTGGTGTCAGGGTGCTGGCTGTCAAGTTGCTGGGTATGACGCCCCAGGTCATAGCTCCAGTAGCCGATCAGGCCGCCGCTAAACGGTAAGTCGTTATCCGGCATCGTGATAGTCAGCTGCGCCAGCAACCATTCCTGCAAGGCAAACGGGGTCTTATGCAGCGCCGCGGGTGGGGCAGGTAAATCACTGGCATCCATAGCCACCTCGCCGCCGGGGCCAATGGACAGTGTGGCCAGCGGGTCGCTACTGATAATGTCGTAACGACCATTGGCCTCAGGTCGGCCACTATCGAGCAAGACGGCTCCGGGGCGTTTGCGCAAACAGGCAAACACAGCAAGTGGATCAGTCACATAAGGAAGGGACGTCAGTGTCAGCGCTACGTTCATGCACCATCAGCCAGGCGAGTGAATGGCTGCACAGTTTAGGGGGGCGGTGAGCGTTAGGCCAGCGTCACCCACCGACGCGGTTTCCACGTTTTACCTACCAGCTATTGGCCGTTTCTCAGCGGGCAAGAAGATCCCTGTTGACAAAGCTAATATCCAGCATGGAAGTATAGAGATTGTTGACACTAAGGGGTAGACGAAAGGCAAGAGTACAACGAAAGATGCATAATATCGGCTATATTGGCTAGTTGACGCCAGTATCAGACGAGGATAAAGTCCATTCAAACCTTAATTGTCGACAATTAGCCATGACATCACTTGCTTCGCATTTATCACTACCCCCCGCCCACACGGCTGAAGATCCATCACCTGAAGTGCGGACCCTTGCCGAGAGGGTATTCCATCAGCTTCAGGATGCGATTGTGCGTGGGGAGATTGCGCCGGGCAGCAAGATTACCGAGCCAGGGCTTTCGAAAACCTATGGAATTTCCCGTGGGCCATTGCGTGAGGCCATGCGTCGTCTGGAAGCCCATCGTTTAATTGAACGGGTTCCTCATGTAGGTGCGCGCGTGGTGCAACTGTCCATGCGGGAACTGTTAGAGCTTTTCGATTTGCGCGAAGCGCTGGAAAGCATGGCTGCACGGCTGGCCGCAGAGCATATGACGGCAGATGAAATTGCCGGTCTGCGCAACGTGTTGGCGGTGCATGAAGGCCAGGACGATCTCAAGAGCGGTGAAGCCTATTACCAGCGCGAGGGGGATCTGGACTTTCATTATCGCATTGTACTGGGTAGCCATAACAAGATGTTGATGAACCTGTTGTGCGATGACCTTTATTACCTGGTACGGCTTTATCGCACCCAGTTCAGTGCCAGTGGATCGCGGCCTCATCGCGCCTTTGTGGAGCATCATCGTATTGTCGATGCGATTGAAGCAGGGGATGCGGAGCTGGCTGAGCTATTGATGCGTCGCCATGTCAGTGCCTCGCGTGAAAACGTTGCTGATCGCTATGCAGCAGCACTTGAACAGAAAGAAGAAACAAAAGGCTAGCGGACCAGTTAGCTATCAACGCTGGCCAACCAGCCGGCTACCCAACCGGATTTATAAGGAGACACTCCATGCCATCATCAGCTTCCTCACAACGTAGCCCCGGCGCACGCTTTCGTGCCGCGCTGGAAGCCAATCGCCCGCTGCCGATTCTGGGCACTATCAACGCCTACACCGCCATGATGGCGGAGCGTGTGGGCCATCAGGCGATCTATCTTTCGGGTGGCGGCGTTGCCAACGCTTCCTTCGGCCTGCCAGACCTTGGCATGACGACGATGAACGATGTGGTTGAAGATGCGCACCGTATCTGTGGCGCCACGGATTTGCCGCTGCTAGTGGATATCGATACCGGTTGGGGTGGTGCGTTCAACATTGAGCGTACCGTCAAGGAAATGCAGCGCGCAGGCGTTGCGGCCGTTCATATTGAAGACCAGGTTGCCCAGAAGCGCTGTGGTCATCGCCCGAACAAGGCGATTGTCTCCCAGGAAGAAATGGTTGACCGCATCAAGGCCGCCGCCGATGCGCGTATTGACCCGGATTTCTATCTGATCGCGCGTACTGATGCCTTTCAGAAAGATGGCCTGGATGCGGCCATCGAACGCTCTCAGGCGTGTATCGAAGCCGGTGCTGATGCCATCTTTGCCGAAGCGGTACATACCCTGGAAGATTACCAGGCCTTCTGCGAGCGCGTTGACGCGCCGATTCTGGCCAACATTACTGAGTTTGGCGCCACGCCGCTGTTCAGCCAGCAGGAGCTGGGCGAGGTGGGTTGCCGTATGGTGCTGTATCCGTTGTCAGCTTTCCGTGCCATGAACGCAGCTGCGCTCAAGGTCTATCAAAGCATTCTGGATAACGGCCACCAGCGTGACGTGGTGGATATCATGCAGACCCGCGATGAGCTGTATGACTTCCTCAACTATCACGACTTTGAGCAGAAGCTGGACAAGCTGTTTGCCGAGCAGGGCGGCAACTGAGCCGCAGATTGACCCCTATAAAAGGCGTCATGCCCAAGGCGTGACGACGAAATAACGTTTTCAGGAGTACGTAAGATGGCAGATGCAAAGAACAGTGGTGCAGGTCTTCGTGGGCAAAGCGCGGGTGAAACGGCGCTATGTACAGTCGGTAAAACCGGTTCGGGCCTGACTTACCGCGGGTTCGATATCAAGGAACTGGCCGAAAAAGCGACGTTTGAAGAAGTGGCTTACCTGCTGCTGAAAGGCAAATTGCCCAATCAGGCTGAGCTTTCTGACTACATCGCCAAGATGAAAACCCTGCGTGGCTTGCCGGACGCGCTCAAGGCCGTGCTGGAGCAGATTCCCAAGGACGCGCATCCGATGGATGTGATGCGCACCGGCACCTCCATGCTGGGTAACCTGGAAACCGAACAGCGCTTTGACGAGCAGCAGGATGCGACGGACCGTCTGGTCGCTGTGCTGCCGTCAATCATCTGCTATTGGTACCGTTTCTCCCATGACGGCGTGCGTATTGAAACTGAAACCGACGATGATTCTGTTGGCGCTCATTTCCTTCACCTGCTGCGTGATGAGGTGCCCAGCAAGCTGCATGCGGATGTGATGAATGTGTCACTGATTCTGTACGCCGAGCATGAATTCAACGCCTCTACCTTTACTGCTCGCGTTTGTGCGTCGACCCTGTCTGACCTGCATTCCTGCGTGACCGGTGCGATTGGCTCGCTGCGTGGCCCGCTGCACGGCGGTGCCAACGAAGCGGCCATGGAAATGATCGAGGATTGGACCTCGCCGGAAGAAGCCGAGCGCGAAATGATGGGCATGCTGGAGCGTAAGGAAAAGATCATGGGCTTCGGTCATGCCATCTACCGCACCTCCGACCCGCGTAACGAGATCATCAAGCATTGGTCCGAGAAGCTTTCCCAGGATGTCGGCGACACCGTACTGTACCCGGTTTCCGTGCGCTGTGAAGAAGTGATGTGGCGCGAGAAGAAGCTGTTCTGTAACGCTGACTTCTTCCATGCCAGTGCCTATCACTTCATGAGCATTCCGACCAAGCTGTTCACCCCGATCTTTGTCTGCTCGCGAGTGACGGGCTGGGCCGCTCACGTGTTCGAGCAGCGCGCCAACAACCGCATTATTCGCCCGAGTGCCGATTATACCGGCCCCGAGAAGAGCGAATGGGTGCCGATCGAACAGCGCGACTGAGAGTCGCGTCTGTTCTGAGCATTCTCCCGGCGGCCATGCCGTCGGGAGCTGATACCCCCGCTTTTCTGATCCCGTCTATTGATCCTGCCGTGAGTAGCCGCCATGAATATTGATTACCGCAAACCTCTACCAGGAACTGCCCTGGACTACTTTGACACTCGCCAGGCCGTGGAAGACATCCAACCGGGTGCTTACGCTGAGCTTCCTTATACCTCCCGCGTATTGGCTGAACAGTTGGTGCGCCGCTGTGACCCTGCCATGCTGACCGATGCCCTCAAGCAGCTGATTGAGCGTCGCAGCGACCTGGATTTCCCCTGGTACCCTGCCCGTGTGGTGTGTCATGACATTCTTGGCCAGACGGCGCTGGTTGATCTGGCAGGCCTGCGTGATGCCATTGCTGAAAAAGGGGGAGATCCGGCCAAGGTCAATCCTGTGGTGCCCACTCAGTTGATTGTTGACCACTCTCTGGCGGTTGAACATGCCGGCTTTGAAAAGGATGCTTTCGAGAAGAACCGTCAGGTGGAAGATCGCCGCAACGATGACCGCTTTCACTTTATCAATTGGACCAAAACCGCGTTTGAGAACGTCGACGTGATTCCGCCGGGTAACGGCATCATGCACCAGATCAACCTGGAAAAGATGTCACCGGTGGTACAAAAACACAACGGTGTGGCTTTCCCGGATACCTGCGTGGGGACGGACAGCCATACGCCCATGGTCGATGCCCTCGGGGTCATTTCCGTGGGGGTGGGTGGCCTTGAAGCGGAAAGCGTCATGCTGGGCCGCGCCTCCATGATGCGCCTGCCGGACATTGTCGGTGTCAAGCTGACCGGCAAGCTGCAGCCGGGCGTCACGGGTACCGATATGGTGCTGGCGATTACCGAGTTCCTGCGTGAATCCAAGGTGGTCGGTGCCTACCTGGAATTCTTCGGTGAAGGCGCAGACAGCCTGACGGTGGGCGATCGCGCCACTATTTCCAACATGACGCCTGAATACGGCGCCACGGCGGCCATGTTTTACATTGATGGCCAGACCATTGATTATCTCAAGCTGACCGGGCGTGATGACGACCAAGTGGCGCTGGTGGAAACCTATGCCAAGCAGACGGGCCTGTGGGCGGATGACCTCAAGGGCGTCACTTACGAGCGTGTGCTGGCCTTTGACCTGTCATCGGTTTATCGCACCCTGGCAGGGCCTTCAAAGCCGCATGCCAAGCTGCCCACCTCTGAGCTGGCCCAGCGGGGGATTGCCGTTGGTCTGGAGGCGGCGCGTGCTGAAGAGGCCGAAGGCAAGATGCCGGATGGCGCCGTAATTATTGCCGCGATTACCAGCTGCACCAATACCTCCAACCCCCGCAACATGGTAGCGGCCGGCCTGATTGCACGTAACGCCAATAAGCGCGGCCTGATGCGTAAACCCTGGGTCAAGTCGTCCCTGGCGCCGGGCTCCAAGACGGTCAAGATGTATCTGGAAGATGCCGGCCTGATGGACGAGCTGGAGCAGCTTGGTTTTGGTGTTGTGGCCTATGCCTGCACTACCTGTAACGGCATGTCGGGTGCTCTGGACCCGAAAATCCAGCAGGAAATTATCGAACGTGATCTCTATGCCACCGCGGTGCTGTCAGGTAACCGCAATTTTGATGGGCGTATTCATCCCCATGCTCAGCAGGCGTTTCTGGCCTCGCCGCCGCTGGTGGTGGCTTATGCGATCGCTGGCACCATCCGTTTTGATATCGAAAAGGATGTGCTGGGTCATGATGCCGAGGGCAACCCGGTCACTCTGAAGGATATCTGGCCTGACGACGCGGAAATTGATGCTATCGTCAAAACCGCGGTGAAACCCGAGCAGTTCCGCCAGACCTATATCCCCATGTTTGATATAGATAAGAGTGCCAAGGCGCAGATCGAGCCGCTGTATGAATGGCGGCCGCAGAGCACCTACATCCGTCGTCCGCCGTATTGGGAAGGCAAGATGTCTGGCGAGCGTAATCTCAAGAACATGCGCCCGCTGGCGATTCTGCCTGACAATATCACCACGGATCACCTGTCGCCGTCCAACGCCATCATGATGAACAGCGCCGCAGGCGAATACCTGCACAAGATGGGCCTGCCGGAAGAGGACTTCAACTCCTACGCCACCCACCGTGGGGATCACCTGACCGCTCAGCGTGCAACACTTGCCAACCCCAAGCTGTTCAATGAAATGGTGCGTGATGAAAACGGTGAGGTGAAGCAGGGCTCGCTGGCGCGTATCGAGCCAGAAGGTAAGGTAACGCGGATGTGGGAAGCCATTGAAACCTACATGCAGCGTAAACAGCCGCTGATCATTGTGGCCGGTGCCGATTATGGCCAGGGATCATCACGTGACTGGGCGGCCAAGGGTGTGGCGCTGGCGGGTGTTGAAGCCATTGTGGCCGAAGGTTTTGAGCGCATCCATCGCACTAACCTGATTGGCATGGGCGTGATGCCGCTGCAGTTCCAGCCGGGCACGACGCGTCATACGCTGGCGCTGGACGGGACTGAAATCTATGACGTTGAAGGCGAGCTTTCGCCGGGTACCGAGCTGACACTGGTCATTCATCGTGCGAGCGGCGAGGTTGAGCGTGTGCCGGTTATCTGCCGTCTGGATACCGCAGAAGAAGTCACCATCTACACCGCGGGCGGTGTGCTGCAGCGTTTCGCCCAGGATTTCCTGGAATCCAGTGAAACAGCCTGATCGCGAGACCGGGTTGCAAAGACGTATCATCCCTTGATGACCAGAATAGGCCCGGCACCCTGGTGTGCCGGGCTTTTTATGAGATGTTAGCCGTGGAGCAAGACCATGAGTTCAGTGCCTCAGATCAGAATTCCGGCCACCTATATGCGAGGCGGCACCAGTAAAGGCGTATTTTTCAACCTGACCGACCTGCCTGAAGCCGCGCAGGTGCCCGGCGAAGCCCGGGATAAACTACTGCTGCGGGTGATCGGCAGCCCAGACCCGTACCAGAAGCAGATTGATGGTATGGGCGGTGCTACGTCCAGCACCAGCAAGACCGTGATTCTGTCAAAAAGTGCATCTGCCGAGCATGACGTGGATTACCTGTTTGGCCAGGTATCCATCGATAAACCCTTTGTTGACTGGAGTGGCAATTGCGGCAACCTGTCGGCGGCCGTGGGGCCTTTTGCGATCAATAATGGCTTGGTAGACCCTGAGCGGATACCTGAGAACGGCGTCATTGACGTTCGTATCTGGCAGGTGAACATCGAAAAGACCATTGTTGCCAAGGTCACTATTACCGACGGTGAGGTGCAGGAAACCGGCGATTTCGAGCTGGATGGCGTGACCTTTCCTGCCGCTGAAGTACCCGTGGCTTTTATGGACCCGGCAGACGGCGAGGGAGCTATCTTCCCGACCGGTAATCGGGTGGATGATCTTGAGGTTCCCGGCATTGGCGCCCTCAAGGCGACCATGATCAATGCCGGTATACCCACGGTGTTTGTCAATGCGGATGAGATTGGCTACACCGGCGCTGAGCTGCAGGAAGCCATCAATGGCGATCCAGCAGCACTTGAAAAGTTCGAGACGATCCGCGCTTATGGAGCACTCAAGATGGGGCTGATCAGCGATCTCAGCGAGGCAGCCAATCGCCAGCATACGCCCAAGGTGGCTTTCGTTGCGCCGCCCGCCAGCTATACGGCGTCAAGTGGCAAAGCTGTCAAGGCGGAGGATGTCGATCTTCTGGTGCGTGCGCTTTCCATGGGCAAACTGCACCATGCCATGATGGGGACCGCGGCGGTGGCAATTGGCGCGGCAGCGGCCATTGAAGGTACCCTGGTGAATCTCGCCGCCGGGGGTGGCAAGCTTAATGCGGTTACCTTTGGGCATCCCTCCGGCAGTTTACAGGTGGGCGCTGAAGCCAGCCTGATAGACGGGCGCTGGCAGATTGATCAGGCGGTGATGAGCCGCAGTGCGCGGATACTGATGGAAGGCTGGGTGCGAGTACCTGGCGATAGCGTTTAATCTTCCCTGCCTTGGCGCTAAGTCATCTCACACGATACTGTCTTTGATGTTAACAGCTACCCGAGCATTGCCGGGTAGCTGATAGTCTGTAATGCTTCGGCTTGTTTGGGGTAGGGGTCAGAATTCGACCTGGTCTTTGAGGTCTGCGACGGTTGCATTACCGATACCACTTACACGGGTAAGGTCATCTGTATCAGTAAACTCTCCATTGGCTTCGCGTTCCTGAATGATAGCCGCTGCTCTGGTTGGCCCGATACCAGGAAGTTCTTCAAGTAAGGCGGCATCGGCGGTATTGATATTGATTGGGGCGACCTGCTGTGCCATCAATGGCGAAGACAGGCCTAGGCAGGCGGTGAAAAGAAGTACTGGCAGCCATCCTTTTATCTTGATGTTCATCGTCTTTCTCCTTTGCGATGTTCAGGTTTTTGTTGTCGTGCGTGTCGGCCCTTTTGGCTTACACGCTCTTCTAAATTAGCTAAATCTATTGTAAATGTTGTCAGTGATCTGCTTGCCTGCCCGTAAGAGATCACTCAATTTTTTGTCACGTATGGATTACGCTGGTCACCAGGCTGATATACTCCATGCTTTCATTGTCAGGTAATGGAGTGCTTCTGTGGCCGTCGATTCTCCCCTTATTATTGCCCTGGATTACCCTTCACTGGATGCGGCCCTGTGCATGGCAGATCAGCTTGATCCAGCGCTGTGTCGTCTCAAGGTAGGCAAAGAGCTGTTTACCCGTAGCGGGCCAGCGGTGCTGGAAGCCTTGCATGGTCGTGGCTTTGAGGTATTTCTGGATCTTAAATTCCACGATATTCCCAATACGGTGGCAGGTGCCGTGCAGGCGGCAGCTGAGCAAGGGGTGTGGATGGTCAATGTGCACGCCGGCGGTGGGCGCAGAATGATGGAAACGGCCGTTGAGCGTTTACAGTCACAGCGCCTTTCCACGCATTTGATAGCGGTCACTGTGTTGACCAGCCTGAGCCCTGAAGAGCTACGTGAAACGGGAGTGTGCGCATCATTGGATGATCAGGTTACACATCTGGCGCAGCTGGCCCGCAAGAGTGGTTTGCATGGCGTTGTCTGCTCGGCGCAGGAATCGGCTGCCATACGGCAATCTTGTGGTGAGGACTTTCTGAAAGTAACGCCAGGCATCCGGCCGGCTTTTGCCACAGAGGATGACCAGCAGCGGATCATGACCCCGGCCGCTGCCATGCAGGCGGGCAGCACGCATCTGGTGGTTGGCAGGCCAGTTACTCAGGCTGAAGAACCCATGGCGGCTCTGGCGGCGATTTTGACTGAATTATCCTGAGGGTTAGTGGCCACAAAACGGGGTTATCAATTACCCGTCCTCCACGCTGGTGACAGGTTCGATGCTGCCCCAGCACCGGCAGCGGGTGCATTGCTACTGCAATGCGCCACAGCGCTAGCCGCAGTAGCCACTGCAGTGACGGTATCCCAGGCCATAACCGGCTGCAATGCTTGCGGTTAACGCAATCAGCAGCATGACATCCAGCATTTACGCCAGTTCCTTCACTTCCTGGGTACGCAGGCGATCAAGCTCTTTCTGTTGCTGCTTGTTGCGGCGTTGAGCACGTGCGAGGTGAGCCTTGAGCCGCGCATAGACACCCAGCATGGCCAGCATGCCCAGAATAACGCCGGCTGTCAGGGTAGCCAGAAGCCAGACGGAGAGTGATATCGGTGGAAGCTCCAACCAGATCAGATTAAGGCCAATCGTCTGCTGATTGTTGACAGCAAACAGAATGCCAACCAAAAGCACCACTAACAAGATAACGGCTAGAATCAGCCCTTTGATCCAACGCATGTTTAGGTTTCCTGATTGATGACAAATACAATATTGCTATTGTGTATGACTCTTTGCCTCACGTCATCCCGCATAAGGTCGCAGAGACTGCCATTGATGGTATTTTTTTATGCTTCAGTAGCCAAGTGTTCGGCTGGCATCCACCTGTTCGCGCAGTTCCTTGCCAGGTTTGAAGTGTGGGACGTATTTGCCATCAAGCTTTACCGGGTCACCTGTCTTGGGGTTTCGCCCGGTGCGTGGCTCGCGGTAGTGGAGTGAAAAACTGCCAAAACCGCGAATTTCTACCCGCCCCCCCTCTGACAGGGTGTCGGTAATATCGTCCAGGATTAACCGAACAGCGGTTTCAACTTCTTTGGCAGACAGCTCGGGCTGTCGCATAGCGATCTGTTCAATCAGTTCTGATTTAGTCATCAGTAAGCTCCATGCGAACTCGTTAGGCTCTAGTGCCTTGGCGGCATCGTCTCGGGTGCCGTTATGGGTACTGTTATTGGAATGGTCACATACAGTTCAGCATACTGTGCAATAGTGCATAAAACAATTGAGGTAAAACAACCCTCTAGCAAAAAATAACTGTTTCTTTGCCGGCAAGGCAAGTGGCATGGCTGCCTTGCCCTGTCTGCTCAGGTATACTGATGTTTCATTTCATTGATTCAGTGAGGCTGACGTTGAACGACGACACTTCTGCACAGGCGGTTCTACGCAAGCGGCTATACTGGCACTCTCGTCGAGGAATGTGGGAGTTGGATCTGTTGCTGATCCCTTTTCTGGAGCAGCGTTACGATTCGCTGGGCAGCGACGATCAGGAGGCGTTTCAACAGTTGATCACAGAAGAGGATCAGGATCTTTTCGGTTGGTTAATGCGTCGCGAGTGGCCAGAAAACCCGCGTCTGCGCCGGATCGTCCAGATGATAGTGGAACATGCTGAAACCACCGATAACGCTGTCTATCGTACCCTCTAGATACCAGGCAGGATGTCATGGCTGTCTGTTTGTCGGTGGGCTGAGCCTGGCCGCCTGGCAGTTTTCAGGCGGGATGGCCATGCTGATGACATGGCTGGTCGGGTTGATACTGTTAATTATACTTATCAGTCGATGGTCGGCATCCAGTGCCAACCCTCAAGCGCGGTCGTCAGACATCCTGTGGATTGAACCCACAGACAATGCCTTGCAAGGGCGTTGGCTGCAGAACAACGGTGAAATGAGCCATCCCCATTCACTGGTGTGTCGCTACCTGGGACCTTACCTGATATGTCTTGGTGTAGGGGGCAGAAATATCTGGCTGTGGCCTGACAGTGCCCCCTTGCAGGCCCAACGCGAACTACGCCGATATTTGATAGCGTATCGTTCCTGAGTGCCTCTGAATCTCTCCATTCACTTCTTCACTCTGTGCGATCGATTCCCAAAGCGTCTTTCTTCTCAGGATAGTGCTTGACCATCTTCTTGGAGGACCATGATCGCATTAGCGGATGGCTGGTTCCTGCAAATCAGCAAGGCGAAGTCTTGAAGGGCGCGCGACGGGCATTTGTTCGGGCCAGTCTGGAGAGAAGTGAAGCCCGCGTGATTCATGACGCTGTTGAGCAGCCAATACGCTCATGCGCGCCAACTGCAGACTATGCTTCAGGCGCCGACTATCCGGATGGCGCGTATCAGGATCCAGCATACTTAACTGGTCTGTCAGTTCGGAAAGGGTCTGGTCAAGCGTTGCCATTCCTTCCTGACGACGCACTATTGCCAGATACTGGCTCATGCTGGCACGCATTGACTGACGCAGTGTCTGCAAGGCGGCTGAATCTGGCGCGGAGCAGTTACTGGTCGTCAGTATGGCTTTGTTATCAGAGGGTGGGAAGGACGTAACGGCAGGACGGGCCAACAATGCCTGGGCACAACTACGGGCAAACACCAGGCATTCCAACAGAGAGTTACTGGCCATCCGGTTGGCGCCATGCAAGCCAGTACAGGCGACTTCGCCGATCGCATACAGGTGGCTGACATCGGTAGCGCCGTTCAGGTCGGTCGATACTCCGCCGCAGCTATAGTGTGCTGCGGGGACGACAGGAATGGGCGCCCGGGTGATGTCGATACCTCTTGAGGCGCAATGCGCGAGGATGGTCGGAAAATGATGGCGAATGACCGCTTCGTCAAGGTGACTGATATCCAGCCAAACATGACCCAAGGTGCCTGCTTGAATCTGTGCATCAATGGCCCTGGCGACCACGTCGCGTGGCGCCAGTTCAGCACGGACATCAATGTCGGGCATAAAGCGTTCGCCCTGTTGGTTGAGTAACCTTCCACCTTCACCCCTGACGGCTTCACTAATCAGGAATGCGGGACCATCAGGGTCGTATAAGCAGGTCGGATGAAACTGCTGAAATTCGAGATTCATCAGCGTGGCTCCCAGGTTGGCTGCCATCATCATGCCTTCGCCGCTATTGGGGGAGGGGGTCGTGGTGTGCTGAAACAGACCGCTCGCTCCGCCGGTTGCCAGCACTGTGTAATGAGCATAAAGGGTGTGGCTTTGGCCTTCACTGTCAACAGCCACGGCGCCGCTGCAAGCGCCGGCCTGGTTGGCGAACAGGTCAACCACGACCAGGTTGTTGCGCTGGGTAATATTGGGATGCTGCTGGGCGTTATGGTGGAGGGTATCAATCACAGCCTTACCGGTGGCGTCATCGGCATGGATGATCCGCCGCGCATTGTGGCCACCTTCCCGCGTCAGATGGTAAGGAAAGGGCGCGTCGGGTGCGCTGTCCGGCGTGAAGGGAACACCGCTGTCAATCAGCCACTTTATGGCTGCTGGACCATTTTCCACCGTAAAACGCACGGCTTCTTCATCGCACAGACCATCCCCCGCGATCAGAGTGTCTTGAACGTGGGCATCGAGGTTGTCAGTGGGTGAGAGGACGGCAGCAATGCCACCTTGCGCCCAACGGCTGGCACCTTGATCATCCTGGGCAGGTCGTATCAATGTTACTTTGTAACGGCTGGCCAGTGTCAATGCAAGGGTAAGGCCGGCGACACCGCCACCGATAATCAAAACGTCGCTATGAGACACGCTCATTAGCCGCTCCTGTTACGCCAGATGATTTTTAAGGTCTACCGGTAAACGCTGCTTAACAGATTCACCTAGGTTTTCTTAAAACAAGGGAAACATAATAGCGCTCAACAGATGTTTTGACGATGAACAGATGCTGAAAACTGCTCAGATAGCCCAGGCCGTTGATCAAGAATTCAGAAGGCAAGAGAAGGGTTATAGTGGGTAAGTTGCAGACTGTCTGCTGGAAGGTATCAGGAGGGGATGCATCCATGGTGCCCGGAGCCGGACTTGAACCGGCACGGAGTTACCTCCGAGAGATTTTAAGTCTCTTGCGTCTACCAATTTCGCCATCCGGGCTGGGCGGGAGTCAAACACCGAAGTAGTGATAATCGCCGCAAGAAATATGGAGGCTGGAGTCGGAATCGAACCGGCGTACACGGAGTTGCAGTCCGCTGCATAACCACTCTGCCATCCAGCCTTCAAGTCTGTAGAAAGACTCTTTTTTGAGTTGGAGCGGGAAAGGAGATTTGATCGGACTGGCGTTCCAGCTCACGACCCTCTCATTAACTACTACATACTCTTGTTTCCGAGTTGGAGCGGGAAAGGAGATTTGATCGGACTGGCGTTCCAGCTCACGACCCTCTCATTAACTACTACATACTCTTGTTTCCGAGTTGGAGCGGGAAAGGAGATTCGAACTCCCGACCCTCGCCTTGGCAAGGCGATGCTCTACCACTGAGCTATTCCCGCTTGACTCGGATGCGAATTATACGCGCTGATAAGGGTTTGTCAATTCAAAATTTTTCGCCAGGCTGTTCGCTCACATCGAGCGTGTCAGGTGTGGCCAGGCAGCTTGCAGGTACTGAATCATCGACCATAGTGTCAAACCCGCAGCAACAAAGAGGGTAATGATACCCACAGAGGCGATGGCATGACCTGGCGGAAAGGCGATCAGGATAAAAATTGACACCATCTGCAAGGTGGTTTTTACCTTTCCCACCCATGACACGGCGACCATTCCCCGGTTGCCCATCTCGGCCATCCATTCACGCAGCGCTGAAATCACTATTTCACGCCCGATAATAACCAGTGCTGGCAGCGTCAACAGCCAGGTATCAAAGCGCTCGACCAACAGTGCCAGGGCGATAGCCACCATCAGCTTGTCAGCCACCGGGTCGAGAAAGGCACCAAAGGGCGTGGATTGGTCCCAGCGGCGTGCCAGATAACCATCGAGCCAATCTGTGATCGAGGCCAATCCAAACAGCACGGCAGCAGTAGGCATGCTCCAGGAATAGGGGAAATAGAACAGCACGACCAGTAAAGGGATAAAGGCTATTCTGATAAGTGTCAGGATATTAGGTATATTCATCGCGGGCTGCGATCCTTGCCAGGTAAGAGCGGTAAATTAATTTTGTTCATTCTATCCCCCTTGGACAATCGCATCCATGCCGGGGAGGTTTTATCCGTGTAAAGATTGATAAATGGTTTCTGCGAGAGCCTCGCTGATACCTGGCACACGTGCCAGTTCGGCTCTGCTGGCTTTCTGCACCCCTTGCAAGCCACCAAAAAAACGTAACAGCTCACGCCGCCGTTTGGGGCCAATGCCATCTATGTCCTGAAGGGTGGAGGTCCGCCGGGCCTTGTCGCGCTGTGCCCGGTGCCCGGCAATCGCAAAGCGGTGGGATTCATCGCGAATGTGCTGAATCAGGTGAAGTGCCGGAGAAGTGCTGTCCAACGCTAGAGGATGCTCTGGCGAGTCGAGAAACAGGGTCTCCAGTCCGGCTTTGCGAGTGGTTCCTTTGGCAACGCCCAGCAGAGTGATGGTATTGAGCTGCATCTGATCCAGAACGCTGCGGGCCATGTTCAGTTGGCCTTTGCCACCATCCACAATCAGCACATCCGGTGAAGTGGATTCGCCACTCTTGACTCTCTTCAAGCGCCGGGTAAGCGCTTGTTGCATGGCAGCATAATCATCACCGGCGGCTACGCCTTCAATCCTGAAGTGGCGATAATCGCCCTTGCGCGGTCCGTTATGGTCAAAGACGACACAGGAGGCCACCGTCGCTTCGCCATGGCTGTGGCTGATGTCAAAGCATTCCATGCGTTGAGGCATCTCTGAAAGGCCAAGAGCCTCTTGTAGCGCTTTGAAGCGTGATGCCATCTGTTGGTGGCTGGCCAGGCGAGAGGCCAGTTGCTGTTCTGCATTGGTAATCGCCAGTTGCTGCCATTGAGCGCGCTGGCCGCGGACCTGGTGCGTGACTCGTATCCGTTTGCCAGCTTGCTGGGAAAACGCCTCAGCCAGCAACTGGCTGTCTTCCAGCGGTAGGCTTGTGATGATTTCAGCCGGCAAATCGTGTGGTTGTCCCAGGTAAAACTGGCTGACGACATTGGTTAACAAGGTGGCGGGATCAAGGTCCAGATCGTTGGTCGGGTTATGGTGGCGTGCGCCCAGCATGCGACCATCGCGGACGCTGATGATGGACACCGCAAGCCCGCCCGGGCGCTGGGCGAGCGCAAAGACATCGGCATTGCCCTGTTCGTTATCGACAAACTGGCGCTGCTGAAGTTGGCGAAGTTGCTTGATCTGATCCCTGAAACGGGCGGCTTCCTCAAAGTTAAGCGCCTGGCTGGCTGCTTCCATTGACTCTGTCAGCGCCTGAGTGACGTGCTCGCTTTTGCCTTCCAGGCACATTACCGCATGCTCAACATCGCGGCGATACTGCTGCTCGGAAATATAGCCCACGCAAGGCGCGCTGCAGCGTTCAATCTGGTACTGCAGGCAGGGGCGTGAACGATGGGCAAAGACACTGTCCTCACAGTTGCGTATCCGGAAAATCTTCTGCATCAGCGCCAGGCTTTCGCGCACTGCACCACTACTGGGGTAGGGGCCAAGATAGCGCCCGTCATTGCGCCGCTGGCGAACACGCTTATATTCGAGAGCCGGGTAGTTATGGCGGTCGCTGACAAAAATAAACGGGTAGGATTTGTCATCGCGCAACAGAATATTGTAAGGCGGTCGCAGCTCCTTGATCAGTGTCTGCTCAAGCAGCAGAGCTTCTGTTTCAGTGCGGGTAACCGTGATTTGTATATCCGCAATGCGGCCTACCATGGCTTGGGTCTTGGCGTTCAGATGGCCACGGAAATAACTGGAAAGGCGGGCATGTAATCGTTTGGCTTTGCCTACGTACAGGGTGTTGCCCTGTTCATCAAGCATACGATAGACACCGGGAGAAGTACTGACAGAGGCCAGAAACTGTTTTGGATTAAAACTCATAGAATGGTGTTAGATCCTGACGGCGCGCCGGAGCCATGGATAGAGAAGCGTCCTAGCAAGTATACGCCTCATAGCCTTCTACCAGGCCGTGGCGAAGTGCCAGATGAGTGAGTTCGACGTCGCTTGCGACTTTAAGCTTTTCAAACAGGCGGTAGCGATAGGTGTTGACGGTTTTCGGGCTTAGATACAGGCGGTCAGATATTTCCTGCACCCGCTGGCAGTTGACGATCATGATGGCGATTTGCAGTTCACGGTGAGAGAGGTCCGCAAAGGGGGTTTCGTGCTCAGAAATATTGGAAAGTGCCAGCCGTTGAGCAATTTCATGGCTGATATAGCGGCTACCATGAAATACCTGACGCAGGGCATTGGTCATTTCACAGGGGTCAGCACCCTTGCTGAGGAACCCTGCAGCACCGGCCTCGTACATTTTCTTGGCGATATTGTCATCAAGGTGTGCGGTCAGGATCAAGACCCGGATATCTGACAGGCCACGCTGAATTCTTCGTGTTGCTTCAAGGCCGCCAATACCGGGCATACGAATATCCATCAGTACGACATCCGGCCTGAGCTGACGGCATTGAGAAACAGCGCTTTCGCCGTCGTTGGCTTCACCTACCACATGGATGTCACCCTCGTTCTCAAGAAGAAGTGCAATGCTGCTTCTTACCAGGTGGTGATCATCGGCAACCAACACATTGATCAAGGGGCGGCTCCTGTTTTAGCTCGCAAACGATAAATCGCTGTCTATATTGCCACAATTATTGTTCACTTCGCATTAGCGTTAAGGTGGTGATGTGACGACTTGACGTGCGAGAGTGCCGTAAGTACTATCCACGAGTCGAATCAGGTCAACGATTGTCGAAGCCTACTTAACAAAATGCGTTTGACTGTTGTTTACTGGCCTGATTGATACTCCAAACGATTACCATCCGGGGCCTTAGCTCAGCTGGGAGAGCGCAACACTGGCAGTGTTGAGGTCAGCGGTTCGATCCCGCTAGGCTCCACCAGATTCGATAAAACCGCTCAGGGGGTCATTCCCTTGAGCGGTTTTTTTTCGCCAATAATGTACCGTCCTGTCCTCTGGCAGTCAGGCCACCTTGCCAAGCAGCAAGAATTCAATCAGTGCTTTTTGGGCGTGCAGGCGGTTACCGGCTTCCTGCCACACAGCAGCGCGTGGATCATCCAGAAGGGTGGTGCTGATTTCTTCTCCCCGGTGGGCGGGCAGGCAGTGGAGGAAAATAACATCTCCGGCAGCCTGATCAAGCATTGCCTCGGTTACCTGAAAGCCAGCAAAGTCCGCTTCACGCTTGGCCTGTTCTTCTTCCTGGCCCATGGATGCCCAGACGTCTGTGGTGACAAGATCAACGCCCTGAACCGCTGCCTGGGGGTCATGAAGAACCTCGACCCGGCTGCCGGCAGCGCTCATGATGTCCTCGCGCGGCTCATAGCCTTTTGGGCAGCAGATGCGCAGGTTGAAATCAAATTGCCGTGCCGCGTTGATCCATGAATGGCACATGTTGTTGCCGTCCCCAATCCAAACAGCGGTGCGGCCTTTCACGCTACCGCGCAGCTCTGTCCAGGTCATGACATCGGCCAATAGCTGGCAGGGATGGTAATCGTCCGACAGCGCATTGATTACCGGCACTGAGCTTGCGGATGCCAGGGTTTCAAGCCCTGCGTGTGAGAACGTCCGCACCATGACAGCATCGACCATTTCAGACAGCACGCGTGCTGTATCATCAATAGGTTCGCCGCGGCCCAACTGGGTGTCACGGGGAGATAGAAACAGGGCATGGCCACCCAGTTGTGCCATAGCTGTCTCAAAAGAAACCCGGGTTCGTGTGGATGACTTTTCGAAAATCATCGCAAGAGTGCGGTTAGGCAGCGGAGTATAGCTGGGTCCCTGGGTTTTCAGGTTGCTTTTGATCGTAATGGCCCGCTGAATCAGATAACTCAATTCACCCGGTGTCAGATCCAGTAAGGTCAGGAAATGGCGTGTCGCCATGGTCGCTCTCCGCGTAAAACCTTTATCCTAGCGAGGCCTTAGGGGATGCGCAATGCCAATGCTCAGCGTAGAATGGCCGACATGTCTAAAGCCTAGTGCTATAGTCAGGTATTGAAGTGTATGGCATCGTCGATATCAGCTACCCTATTGACAGGTGTTGATGAAGGAGCAATATAGCGACGTTTTTTTTATTACCCAGGAGGTCCTATGAGTTCAACGCTGGAAAACATTCAACAGCAAATCGGTGAAAATCCGATCCTGATTTACATGAAAGGCACGCCGCAGCTGCCTCAGTGTGGTTTTTCTGCGCAGACGGTACAGGCGCTGATGAACTGCGGTGAGCGCTTCGCATTTGTGAACGTGCTGGACAATCCTGATATTCGTACTGAACTGCCCAAGTTTGCTAACTGGCCCACCTTCCCGCAGCTTTGGGTTGAGGGGGAGCTGGTAGGCGGTTGCGATATCGTCATCGAGATGCATGAAAGTGGTGAGCTTGAGAAACTGGTAAAAGCAGCTGCAGAGCGAGCCAATAGTGCCGAAAGCAGTGATAATGCCTGATTCAGCGTTTGTATAGCCGCTTTATCTGCGGTTGGCGGGCTGAGGTTCAACCGCTAGAATGGACGATTAGCCATTTCATCTAGGCATCTCAGTCCGCCAAAGGAAATCCTGCTCCATGAGCTATCAGGTTCTGGCCCGTAAATGGCGGCCACGTACATTCCATGAGTTAGTCGGTCAGGCCCATGTCCAACGCGCACTGGTCAACGCACTTGATCAGGGGCGTCTCCATCATGCTTATCTGTTTACCGGCACACGAGGAGTGGGTAAAACCACTCTGGCGAGAATCCTGGCCAAATGCCTTAACTGCACGGCAGGCGGCCAGGGAGATGAAGGGATAACTTCGACGCCCTGCGGTGAATGTGCCAATTGTTGTGCTATTGATGAAGGACGATTTGTCGACCTTATTGAAGTTGACGCAGCATCACGCACCAAGGTTGAGGACACGCGCGAACTTCTTGATAACGTGCAGTATGCTCCCACTCAGGGGCGCTATAAGGTGTACCTGATTGACGAGGTGCACATGCTGTCTACCAGTAGCTTCAACGCCCTGTTGAAAACCCTGGAGGAGCCACCGCCTCACGTTAAATTTCTTCTGGCCACTACCGATCCACATAAGTTGCCTGCAACGGTACTTTCCCGGTGCCTTCAGTTCACTCTCAAGCACATGCCGCCTGAGCGGGTTGTTGAGCATCTTCAGCATGTTCTCAGTGCCGAGCAGGTAAACTTTGAAGAGCGTGCTCTCTGGTTGTTGGGTAAGGCGGCAGAAGGCTCCATGCGCGACGCCATGAGTCTGACCGATCAAGCCATTGCCTTTGGCCAGGGCGAGGTACGCTATACAGATGTGGCCGCCATGCTGGGTACCCTGGACCATCGCCATGTACTCGCACTGGTCGAGGCCCTGGCAGAGGTGGATGTGGCCAAACTGTTGAGCGAAGTGGCGACGTTGGCAGAACAGGGGCCGGATTTCGCAGCGGTGCTGGATGATATCAGTGCCATTCTGCATCGTCTGGCTGTTGCCCAGATGGTGCCGAATGCGGTGGATAACAGCCACGGCGACCGAGAATTCATATTGGCGCTGGCCTCGCGCTTTACGGCCGAAGACGTGCAACTCTATTATCAGATTGGTATTCAGGGCCGAGGCGATATGATTCATGCGCCTGATCTGCGCAGCGCATTGGAAATGACGTTGTTGCGTATGCTGGCGTTTCGTCCCCAAGGGGTTCCCAAGCCGCCGCAGACGCCTTTGCCCCTCAAACCCGAACCACTTGAGAGTCCGGGCACCGCTTCTACTGATCCGACCATATCGGCAACGCCTGAACGTTCAACACTGCAGGTTGATGAGCCTGTGTCCAATGATCCCGGTGCTGCCGAAGCATCGTCCGTTGAGCCAGTGTCCGGTCAGTCCGAGCCTGGTAACCCCGTATTCGCAGATCCCGCGGCGGTAGCGTCGGCCCCACCCTGGGATGCTGGCGACACGCAGGCAGCCTCTGCCATGGCACTTGCCCCATCCGAACCAGGGTTTGAACATTCCACTAGTGAGCCTGAAGCGTCTAAACCGGCTGCTGGGGAATCCGAACCTGCCGAAACGGATGCTGTGACTGAACAAAGCGCTACTGAACACAGTTTTTCAGAGCACCCTGGCGTTGAGGGGGCTGCTTATCTCGATCACAACCGCTGGTTGGCTCTTTTCGACGCTTTGAAGCTGGGCGGGCTGACGCGCAACCTGGCAGCACATTGCCAGTGCGGCCACGATGACGGGCGTACCCTCGTACTCCTGTTAGCGCCCAGTCAGGAGGCTATGCGCGCAGAAATCCATCAGCAACGAATCGGCAAAGCACTACAGGCCCAGGGTATTGAGCGCCAGGTAGTCTTTGAAGTGAAGGCGCTTGATCCTGCGCTGGAAACACCCCAGCAGCGCGACCAGCGGCTTGCCCAGCAACGCCATGCACAGGCCATTGATACCCTGAGTCATGACCCTAATATACAGAAACTTCAGCAGGCTTTTGGTGCCACACTAGTGGAGACCAGTGTCAAGCCGGCGTCGGCTAGCCGATAATTGACGAACAATCTTTTGACCAGCAACCTTGGCTGGTTCCTTAAACGGGAGAAAGACCATGATGAAAGGCGGAATGGGTAACCTGATGAAGCAGGCTCAGGAAATGCAGGAAAAGATGCAGCAGGCCCAGGAAGAAGTTGCCAAGGCAGAAGTACATGGCGAGGCCGGTGCAGGCATGGTGAAAGTCACCATGAACGGCCGCCACGACGTGATCAACGTGGACGTTGACCCCAGCGTGCTCGAAGAAGACAAGGAGCTGCTTGAAGACCTGTTGGCAGCGGCCGTCAACGACGCTGTGCGTAAGGTGGAAGCCAGCTCCAAGGCAATGATGGAAGAAGCCACTGCTGGGCTGAACCTGCCGCCTGGTTTCAAGATGCCATTCTAGTCCATGCGCTTTTCACCCCTCATTGAACAACTGATGGAAGCGTTTCGGGTGCTGCCCGGCGTTGGTCCTAAAACGGCCCAGCGCATGGCGCTGCATCTACTGGAGCGGGAGCGTGAAGGCGGAAGGCGGCTGGCAGCTTCAATTAACCAAGCGATCGCAGAGGTGGATTACTGTGAGCGCTGCAGAACCCTGACGGAAGCACCTTTATGCGCGCTATGTGAAAGCCCACGTCGTGATGATGGCCTGCTTTGTGTGGTTGAATCGCCCGCAGATCAACTGGCGATCGAAGAAGCAGGCGGCTTCAATGGTCGTTATTTCGTTCTGCATGGGCACCTTTCGCCCCTTGATGGCATCGGCCCTGAAACGATTGGCCTGGATCTGCTGGAAAAACGGGTGGCTCAGGGAGAAGTGGCAGAAGTTGTGCTGGCGACCAACCCTACCGTGGAGGGAGAGGCAACAGCTCACTACATTGCATCGCAGTTGGGCGATTATGGCGTGCGTTTCTCACGCCTGGCCTACGGCGTACCAATGGGAGGTGAGCTCGAGTACGTCGATGGAGGCACACTTAGCCGCGCTTTTAATGGTCGCTTGCCATTCAGTAACGACTGAATCCACGTTGTGGAGCACTGTCTGATGCCGCATCATTCATTAATCGGGAATCAAGCCCTTGTCTATTGTCCCACCGTCTTATCGCTGGATTGATACACCTCAGGCACTGGATGACGCCTGTGCTAATGTTGCTCACGCCGATGTGATTGCGCTGGATACGGAATTTTTCCGCGAGAATTCTTTTTATCCGGTGCCTGCGCTTGTGCAGTTTGCCTATGACGACACAGCTTATCTGGTCGACCCGTTGGCGGTTGAATGCACAGTGGCTTTTCAAGACCTGTTGACGGGGCCGGCAGTCAAGCTGCTGCATGCCAGTAGTGAAGATCTGGATGTGTTCCAGCGGTGGGCCGGTGCCCTGCCATCACCGTTGATTGATACCCAGATAGCTCAGGGGTTTCTGGGTGATAACCCGGGCATGGGTTACCAGAAGCTGGTGGCACACTGGACCGGCGAGGTGTTGCCCAAGGAAGAAACCCGCTCAAACTGGCTCGAACGCCCGTTAAGCCAGGCGCAGTGTGAGTATGCTGCCCTGGATGTGATTTATCTGGTCAAGGTCTGGGCCCAGCAAAAGGTTCAGTTAGAGTCGCTCGGCCGGCTGGCCTGGATCGCACAGGAGTGTCAGGCGGTCGTAGAGCAGGCGCACACTGAAAACGCAGATCAATGGTTTATCCGCCAGCGCTTGCTGTGGCGGTTGACACCGCGTCAGATCGAAGCCTATCGCCTGATGACCCTCTGGCGTGAAGCTGAGACCCGCCGGCGCAACCTGCCCCGCAACTGGCTGGTGGGCGATAAGCTGCTGTTTGCGATAGCCGAGGCCATGCCTAAAAATCGCTATGAGCTGGCGGCGGTAGAAGGCGTCAAGCCGCCACTGGTCAAGAAGGAAGGGGATACCCTGCTGGCCCTGGTCAGGCAGGCCTACGAAGCGGCGCCTGAAGCATTACCCCACGCTTGGCCGGACCCTGCCAGGCCGCCTTTCAAACCGCTTTTCAAGGCACTCAAGAAAGCGGTGGTTACTCAGGCAGACATTCTGGGCGTTGCTCCGGAGATGTTGATGCGCCGACGCGATATCGAGCGCCTGGTAATGCAGTCAATGGCTGATGAGCCTTTGGCACTGCCCAAAGGCTGGCGCGGTGAATATCTCAATGAGCGCATTCAGGAAGCGCTAAAGGAAAATCGCCAATGAGTTATCACACCCGTGGTTCCCAGACCGGCTCCAGTGATCGTTCAAGTCACTATCTCAATGCCGAACGCCTTATCTGTGAAGTTTTCAGAAGCTCACGTAAGGAAGATATGTATCTTTACGTCGATAAGCGCAAAGGTCTTAGCGACGTTCCGGAAGCTCTATTAGAGCGTTTCGGTAAGCCGATATCGGTCATGACCCTGATGCTGACCCCGGATAAGCCGCTGGCGCGCGCCAATAGCGCCGATGTCTTGGCTGCCATCCGCGACAAGGGTTTTTACTTCCAGATGCCGCCGGCTAAAGAGGACTATTTGCTGGATCTTTACCGAGCGCCCACAGAGGCGCGTTATTGAGTCTTACGCAGCAGCAAACAGGAGGGCCTGAGTGTCTGACCAACTACGTGAACGTTTCTGGGAGCGTTACCCGCTGGAAGCACTGACCCAGCCAGAGTGGGAGGCACTGTGCGACGGCTGTGGCCAGTGCTGTCTGCTCAAGCTACATGACGATGACACTCAGGAAGTGGCGGTGCTGAATGTGGCCTGCCGCCTGCTGGATACCCACAGCTGCCAGTGCAGTGATTATGAAAACCGCTTTGATAGCGTTCCGGACTGCACCCAATTAACGCCTGAACGGGTGAAAGAGTTTACCTGGCTGCCACACAGCTGTGCCTATCGGCGGGTGGCCGAAGGGCGTAAGCTGGCCGGTTGGCATCCGCTACTGAGCAATGATGCCGAACGCGTCCACCGTAAAGGCGTCAGCGTTCGTCACTTTGCGGTTTCCCAGGACGATGTGCCCGAGAAAAAGCTGGAAGAGCATATTATTGCCATCTTGCCCATGTCGCCTTGAGTGAATGCTGTAAAGGTCTGGCATTCATCAATTAGGGGGTGCTTTAACCCGACTTCGGTCATTCACCCTCGGCGCAGCCCAGTGCCCATAAAATAAACGCATCCTGCCGGGCGGCTTCGCGCCATGCCTTGAAACGACCTGATGCGCCGCCATGGCCGCTGCTCATATCGGTGTGCAGCAGGATGGGGGCATCGCCTAGCTGATACTGTCGTAATCTGGCGTAATACTTGGCGGGTTCCCAATAGCTGACGCGCGTGTCGAACCAGCTGCCTTCAATCCAGATGGCGGGGTAATGTCGGGGCGTAATATTATCCACCGGTGAATAATTCTGAATGCGCTCGGCGACGCCTGCATCTGCCGGGTTGCCCCACTCGCTATATTCTGCAGTCGTCAGCGGTAAGTCGGGGTTTTGCATGGTGCGCAGAACATCCACAAAAGGCACATCAAGCACGGCGCCACAGAACGCATGCGGCCGGCGGTTCAGGCAGGTGCCTACCAGCAACCCCCCTGCACTGGCACCACAAGCCAGGATGCGATCTTCCCTGCTCAAACCTTCGCTGGCCAGGGCGTCTCGAGCGGCCAGAAAGTCGTGAAAGCTGTTTTCCTTATTGGCCATCTTGCCATCCAGATACCAGGGTTCGCCGCGCTCACCGCCACCGCGCACATGGGCAACCGCAAAGGCGATGCCGCGTGCCAGTAACTCCAGTCGGGCAATCGAAAACCAGGGGTCAAGCGGTTCACCGTAGGCACCATAGCCGTAAAGCAGGGTAGGCAGAGCCTGTCCTGCCAGGTCAGCGCGCATCACAATGGATACCGGCACTTTTTCACCATCATGACTGGTCGCCCAGATACGCTGGCTGACCAGGTGTTCAGGATGGAGGTCACCATGAAGCGGCTGTGTCTTGATGACACGACGTTCAAGGGTAGCAAGGTCCAGCTCTACCCAGCGGGGTAGCTGAGTGAAGGATTCTTCCCTCAAGCGCAAACGGGTCGCATCAAAATGCGGAGCGTCTTCAAGCAACTGTGAGCAGGGCGTTTCCGGCAGAGCAAGGCGTTGATTCACTGTCGCCCTGTGCTGCTGGTCTACCACCAGGCGACGGAGATAGACCTGCGCCTGCTGGTGATCACGTTCAGCGATTACCAGGCCCCAGCTGAAGGCATCGACACCTTCCAGAGTGGTCGTATTGCTGTGTTCAATCAGGGGTTTCCAGGCATCCGTTTGCCTGATGCGAGTTTCTTCGATCACGTCCAGCTGGAAGTGTGCACCGTGCTGATTATGCAGACGATAGAAGAAGCCGGGGCGATGCTCAATACTGGCTTCAACGCCGGGCCGGCGAGGGTGAAGGCAATCAAGCGGTGAGTCTGGAGCGTCGCTGGCCAGTAGCAGCACTTCGCTGGTGTCCTTGGAGGCTGATTCAATCAGCAGCCATTGGCGTGAGCGGGTCTTGCTGACGCCTACCCAGAACTCTGGGTCTGCTTCCCGATAGACCAAGGTTTCCGGTAGCGCCTTGGCCTTGTTCTGGTCAAACGTCAGCGGTAGCCGCCATACGCTGTCTGGCCGCTGGGTAGCATCAAAGCGGGTAAACAGCAGGGTGGCTGCGGTGTCAGTCTGATCTTCTGCCCAGCACAGGCCCGGGCCAATATCATTGAGCAGACACTGTGCTGAGCCCTCGGGTAAACGTTTGATCCACAGCGAAAAGCGCTCATCGCCCTGAGTATCTTCGGTCCATGCCAGCCATTGTTCATCAGCAGGCAGGGCCATGTCGCCAATATCAAAAAAATCATGCCGGGCGGCACGTTCCGGCAGATTGAAAACACACTCGCGCTGTTCGGGCTGACCGTTGGGGTAACGCCACCAGCAGGGATAATCCTGATCAGCGTCGGTCATCGTCCAGAACGTAAAGTGGTCAAGCGCTGTCTCAAGACCGGTAACCGCCAGTTCTCTGCGAGCCAGGTGGCCCTGAAAGAGCTTTTCAGCCAGCGGCTCCAATGGGCTAAACCATTCGGCGTGTTGCGCGTTGGCAGCCATCAGGAAATCACTCACCTTGGGGTCCTTGGCATCCTCAAGCCAGTGCCAGTCTGGGTCATCTGGGTGATAATAACGGTTAAATTCCTGGTTGATCGCTGAACGGGGCTTATGTTGCGGCTGTGCTTTGGTCAATTGATAGGTACCATAGAAAAAATGAATGGTGGGTGAAAGCACCCTGATAAGGAGCATTATGCTGGTTGAAGAATCAATGTCACTGCTTTGGGCAAGTTACTATGCAATCTCGCTGTTGGTGTTTGTTGCGGTCTATCTGACTTTTATCATTCTGCCGCGTTTTTTGCGCCTGATGCTGACCTGGGTAGTTGCGGGCGCCATGTGGGCCCCCGCACGTTTCAGGCTGCCGCTGGTCGAAGAGGGCGAGTTTTACACCGGTTGGGCGCCGGCCGCCATGGTGGCCGCTGTCGGGTTTCTGGAAGACAACGCCTCGGCCTTCAGGGAAGGCCTTGTGTGGTTATTGATGGGAGTAACGCTGGGCGCCCTGATCGGGCTTGCAATCTGGTGGCTGCGCCGTCCATCGACTGACACCCGGGCAGCGGCTGCCTCAAAAGCTCCTACCCAGGCCGAGGAGGATACCAATGGAGCTCAGCGCCATGAGCCGGTTTTGTAAGTTCGTTCGGCTTTATAATCAACATCTGGTTATACACACAATGAGCAACTAATGGAAAACAGGATGCCGCAGCATGTGTGAGCTCATGGGCATGAGTGCCAATGTGCCAACCGATATCTGCTTCAGTTTTGCCGGGTTTCTCCACCGTGGCGGTGGAACAGGCCCTCATAGAGACGGTTGGGGAATCGCCTTCTATGAGGAAGGTGGCTATCGGGAATTCCGTGACCCTCATCCGTCAGTGGACTCCCCGATTGCACGCCTTATCTGTAATTATCCGATCAAGTCCAATGTAGTGATCAGTCATATCCGCCAGGCCAATGTGGGTGGCATCAAATTGGCCAATACACACCCTTTTACCCGTGAGATGTGGGGCAGGCCCTGGTGTTACGCCCACAACGGTCAGCTCTCCAGCGACTGGAAAAGTCTGCCGCTCAAGGGCTTCACGCCTGTAGGTACAACCGACAGTGAACATGCCTTCTGCTTCATAATGGGGCAGCTGCGTGAGCACCTTCCACAGCCGCCTGATAGCCCAGAAAGGCTCTGGGCGCTGCTGCATCATCTCTGTGAGCAGCTACGGGGATTGGGCGTTTTCAATATGCTGCTCTCCGACGGCGTCTATCTTTATACCTACTGCTCGACCAGGCTCGCGCACATTACCCGTCGTGCTCCCTTTGGGGAAGCAGAGTTATCTGATGCGGAAATGACGGTCAATTTTGTTGAGCACACCACGCCAGATGACATCGTGTCAGTCATTGCAACCGAGCCACTCACTCATAACGAGTATTGGCAACGGCTGCAACCAGGCGAATTAGTTGTCTGGAAATCGGGAGAAATCTGTGCCCGTTTGGTGTCCAATCAGATGAGACACCCATAGGGGCTTACTCATTAAAGGGCTGAATTGGTGAGTGCAGTTGAGGTCAGCTTTAAAACAATAGTTTTAATCACCCGTTTTACAGCTTGTTCAACATCGTATATTGTTAATACATCGGTGACGGCTAGGTCACCGCGAACAATAATAACGTCGGTGTCCTGCATCGACTCTGAAAGTGGAGATTGCCGATGAGTGAACATGCCAATGCCCCTATTCTCAAAGGGCCAGCGCTGGAAGGTCTCGATCAATACAGCTCGGTGACCGATATCTTTCATGGTGCTGTCGAACGCTTTGCCGCTAATCCTGCCTTTAGTTGTATGGGGCAGACGTTGAGTTTTGCTGATCTCGATCGGCTGTCAGGCGACTTTGCTGCCTGGTTGCAGCACGAAACCGATCTGGAGCCGGGGGACCGTATCGCTATACAGTTACCTAACCTGCTGCAGTTCCCCGTTGCAGTGTTTGGTGCCTTGCGGGCCGGCCTGGTGGTGGTCAATACCAATCCGCTTTATACAGAGCGGGAAATGGCTCATCAGTTCAAGGATTCCAACGCCAAGGCCATCGTGATTCTGGCCAATATGGCCAGCAAGCTTGAAAAGGTGCTCGATAAAACGTCTATCAAGCACGTGCTGGTCACCCAGCTGGCCGATCTGCATGGGGCACCCAAGCGTTGGCTGATCAATAGTGTGGTCAAGCACGTAAAAAAAATGGTGCCTGGCTATTCGCTTCCTGGTGCATTGAGCTTTCGTAGCGCCTTGCAGCAAGGCGCCAATCTATCGCATGAGGATGTCCACCGCGACCTGGATGATCTGGCCGCCCTGCAATATACGGGGGGAACCACTGGCAAACCCAAAGGTGCCATGTTGAGTCACCGTAACCTGGTGGCAAATATGTTGCAGGCGCGTGAGGCGATTGGCAATACGCTCAAAAACGGTGAAGAGCTGATCATTGCTCCCTTGCCGGTGTACCACATTTATACCTTTACGGTGAATTGTCTGTTCCTGATGGAAACGGGCAATCATTCCTTGCTGATCACCAATCCCCGTGACCTTGACGCTTTTGTCAAGGAACTCAAGGGCTTGCCGTTTACCGCCTTCATCGGTCTGAACACACTCTTCAATGCGTTATGTAACCGCGAGGACTTCAGGCAGCTGGATTTTTCCAAGTTGCATTTGACGATCTCCGGCGGTATGGCGTTGACCAGTGCAACAGCCAAACGTTGGAAAGAAGTGACCGACTGTGATGTGGCGGAAGGGTATGGACTCACTGAAACATCACCCATCGTAAGCTTCAATCCGGTTAACGCCAGCAAGCTGGGAAGTATTGGCAAACCGGTAGCAGGTACAGCGGTCAAGGTGATAGACGGAGATGGTAATGACCTGGCCTTTGGTCAGCCCGGGGAGCTATGTGTCCAAGGGCCACAGGTAATGCAAGGTTATTGGCAGCGTGAAGAAGAAACAGCCAACGCCATTGACGCTGACGGCTGGTTTCATACCGGGGATATCGCGGTGATCGAAGATGATGGCTATATCCGCATCGTTGATCGTAAAAAGGATATGATACTGGTATCGGGTTTCAACGTTTATCCTAACGAAGTGGAAGATGTGATTGCCGGCCACCCGGATGTTATCGAAGCGGCTGCCGTCGGGATCGCAGATGGAGAAAGCGGGGAAGCCATCAAGCTGTTTATTGTCTCCAGAAACGACCAGCTGAGCGTTGAAGACGTGCGCAAATGGTGCAAGAAAGATCTGACCGGTTACAAGGTGCCCCGATATGTGGAGTTTCGTGACGAGTTGCCCAAGACCAACGTGGGCAAGGTGCTGAGACGTCAGTTACGCGATGAGCCAGCAGGATGATGCTGGTAACCTGATACTGGTTTTCACCCATAATTTGTTGTGCAAAGCTGTACGCTATTAGCCGTCTTTTGCACAAAAGCGTTACAATGAATGGCCCGTTCAATAAGAGCGGGCCATCTTGGTAGTGGTTGCCAACCCTCTTGAGCTGACCTGACAGGAAATTACGCTGATTGTGACTTCAGAAACGCCGTTAATCAGAAGTGATGCGCAGCGCCTAGAGCAGCTACGCCATGCAAGCTCGCGCGTGATGGTGCGCGAGGCTGAACAACTTGAGAAGCGCCTTGCAGGCTTGCAGCGCCGGCTGCACAACCGCCAGCCGATTGACCGCGGTCTGGACAAGGTCGAGCACGAACTTCAGCGTGCCCAGTCTACCTTGGCCAGGCGTGAAGCGCTTAAGATTGCATTGAATTACCCGGCTGAACTGCCGGTTGTTGAGCGCCGCGAGGACATCATGCGGGCGCTTGAAGCCCACCAGGTGGTGGTGGTGGCCGGCGAGACTGGCTCCGGTAAAACGACCCAGCTGCCCAAGATCTGCCTGGAAATCGGGCGTGGGCGGCGAGGCTTGATTGGTCACACCCAGCCACGCCGCCTGGCCGCGCGCAGTGTTGCCTCCCGCCTGGCAGAAGAGCTGGAAGTGCCGCTGGGTGAACAGGTCGGTTACCAGGTGCGTTTTAACGATCAAAGCAGTGCCACAACGCTGGTCAAACTGATGACAGATGGCATCCTGCTGGCGGAAACCCAGCAGGACCCACTCTTGCTGCGCTACGACACCATCATTATTGATGAGGCGCATGAGCGCAGCCTGAATATTGATTTCCTGCTCGGCTATCTCAAGCGACTGTTGCCCAAACGGCCGGATCTGAAAATCATCATTACCTCGGCGACCATCGATGTTGAGCGTTTTGCCGCGCACTTTGGAACACCCCAGGCACCCGCCCCGGTAGTGGAAGTGTCGGGTCGTGCTTATCCGGTCGAGGTGCATTACCGGCCCCTGGTGCGTGATAGCGATGAAGAAGAAGATCGCACCCTGCAGGAAGGGATTGTTCACGCGGTCGAGGAAATCGAGCAGATAGAACGCGAGAAAGGCTGGCTGCACGGCCCGCGGGATGTGCTGATCTTTCTGCCGGGTGAGCGCGAGATTCGTGAAACCGCGGATACACTGCGCCGTGCCGAACTGAGAGGCACTGAAATTCTGCCGCTGTATGCGCGGCTTTCCAATGCAGAACAGAACCGGGTATTTGCCTCCCATAGCGGACGGCGTATTGTGCTTGCTACCAATGTGGCGGAAACCTCATTGACCGTACCGGGCATTCGTTATGTGATAGATCCGGGGCTGGTGCGCATCAGCCGCTACAGCTATCGCTCGAAAATCCAGCGATTGCCGGTTGAGCCGGTCAGTCAGGCAAGTGCCAATCAGCGCAAAGGGCGTTGTGGCCGGGTGGCCGAAGGGGTCTGCTTGCGCCTGTATGATGAAGAGGACTTTCTGTCACGGCCCGCCTTTACCGATCCGGAGATACAGCGTACCAATCTGGCCTCGGTAATTCTTTCCATGCTGGCACTGAAGTTAGGCAACATTGAGGCCTTTCCATTTGTCGACCCGCCTGACAGCCGTTTCGTGACCGATGGATTCCGACTGTTGTTCGAACTGGGCGCGGTGACTGAGCAGCAGCAGTTGACCCCGCTTGGGCGCAAGCTGGCGAGACTGCCCATCGACCCGCGTCTGGCGAGGATGGTACTGGAAGGCGCTGAGCGCGGCAGCCTGCGCGATGTGCTGATTGTTGTATCAGCGCTGGCCATTCAGGACCCTCGAGATCGCCCGGCAGATAAACGTCAGGCCGCTGATCAGGCGCATTTACGCTGGCATGACCCGGATTCAGACTTTGTTGCTATCCTCAACCTCTGGCATGGCATCGAAAATGCCCGGGAAGCCCTCTCCGGCAATCAGCTGCGCCGCTGGTGTCGCGAGCACTATATCAACTACCTGCGGGTACGTGAGTGGCATGATACCTTTCGCCAGCTGCGTCAGCTGCTGCGTGATATGTCCATTGAAGTGCCCCCTCCGCTAGCGCTTGATCCTGAACAAAATGAGGAACAAGCCCGTCAGCTGCGCCGCAAGACGTCGGTCAAGCTGCATCAGGCATTGCTTTCCGGCCTGCTGTCGCATCTGGGTATGCTCAGTGAAAACCGCGAATACCTGGGGGCGCGCAATCGCAAACTGATGATTCACCCTGGTTCAGGGTTGGCCAAGAAGTCACCCAAGTGGCTGATGGCATTTGAACTGGTGGAAACCTCGCGTCTGTTTGCACGTACCGTGGCCAGGATTGATCCGGCATGGATCGAACCTCAGGCCTTGCACTTGGTCAAGCGCAGCTATGCCGATCCGCATTGGGAGATGAAGCGTGCCCAGGTCGTTGCCAAAGAACAGGTCACGCTGTTTGGCCTGCCGATTGTGGCTGGGCGCCGGGTACACTATGGGCCGATTGCGCCGCAGGAATCCCGCGAGCTCTTCATTCGGCGTGCTCTGGTCGAGGGCGAGTTCCAGACCCGCGGTGAGTTCTTCGCCCATAACCGGGCACTGATTGACGAAGTTACCGACCTGGAGGATCGCGCGCGGCGCCGGGATATTCTGGTGGATGAAGAAACCCTGTTTGCCTTTTATGATCAGCGCCTGCCAGAAAATATTGTAAACGGCAAAGGGTTTGAACATTGGCGTAAAAAAGCTGAGCGTCAAGATCCTGACTGTCTCAAGTTTGATATTGAAACACTCAAGGCGCGGGATGCCGCTGAAATCACCCAGGCAGATTACCCGGATCACCTGATTCTCAATGGCAATGCCTATCCGCTGAGTTATCATTTTGACCCTGATGCCGATGACGATGGGGTCACGCTGACAGTACCGGCAGCCATGTTACCGCAGTTGCCTGTTCATGCGCTGGAATGGCTAGTGCCCGGGCTGCTTCGCGAAAAGTGTATCGCACTGATGAAATCACTGCCCAAGGCGATTCGACGTCAGGTGGTGCCGATTCCTGACTGGGTTGATGCCGCGCTGGAAACACTGGTGCCTGACGAGCGTCCACTGACCGAAGCCTTGGGAGAGTTTATTCGCCGTCGCACGGCAACCCGTGTCCATCCCGATGACTGGCGGCTGGATCAGTTGTCACCGCACCTGTTCATGAACCTTAAGGTGGTTAATCATGCCGGTGAGGTGATTGGCCAGGGGCGTGATGTTCGTGCCCTTGAAAAACGCTTCGAAGAAGCGGCCAGTGCAGGTGCCAGAGCCATGGCAGAGCAGGCCAGCCAGGCGCCGGCTTTAAGCCGTTTGCCGGATGAACCCCTACCGGCGTCAAAGATTACCGAGCAGTCGGGTATCCGTGTAGAGGCTTATCCTGCGCTGATCAGCGAAGGGTCCCAGTTCAACATTGTCCTGTTTGATCATCCTGCCAAGGCTGAAGCGGCGCACCGTGATGGCGTCACTCAGTTGGCCATTACTCAGCGACCTGGCGCGGTCAAGGCTATCAAACAGCTTAAGGGTCTGGAAACGTGTGCGCTGCTGTTTGCCAGGATTGGCAGTAAGCAGGCATTGGTTGATGATCTGGTCAAGGCGGTTTTCGCGCAGGTGGTGGCGATCGAACCGCTCCCGCGTTCTGCTGCTGAACTGGAAGCACGTCTGGCAGGTTGTGAAGAGACTCTTCAGTTACATGCAGAAGCCCTGTTGTCACAGACAGAGGCTGCGTTAAAAGCCCATCTGGAGGTCGCCAAGCAACTTAAAGGTAAGCTTAACTTTGCGCTGGCATTGACCTACAGTGATATCAAGTCTCAGATGCAACGGCTAGTCTATCCCGGCTTTATCAGTGATGCAGGCGAATGGTTGTCAGAATACCCTCGTTATATGGAAGCGGCCTTGATCCGTCTTGAGAAGGCGCCACGCGAACGTGGGCGCGACCAGATGATGATGGCTGAAGTGCAGGCCCTTGAGGAGCGTTGGGAGGCACGCCGGGTTGCCGAAAGGCGTGGTCAGGTGGAAGCCCCGGTACTTGTCGCCTTTGGTTGGTGGTTGCAAGAGTTGCGGGTGTCCCTTTTTGCCCAGCAGCTAGGCACTTGTATGCCTGTCTCGGTGAAGCGTTTGGAAAAACACTGGGCGTCCATTACCCGACAATAATGTAATGAATCTTTATTAAAACTCTGGTTTAGCGGCTTAGAAAAGCACAGAGTAGAGGTTTAACTCGGCAGGCTATCCACCCCATCGTGCAGGCAAATCGTAATCTGAGTGGCCAGGTGGCATTGAAAAGGCGCTGTGTCGTCTAAAGGAGAAAGTGTATGACAGATGTGGTGATCACTGGTACGGGACTGTTTACGCCGCAACATGCCATTGATAACGATGCCCTGGTGGCGACATTCAACGCCTGGGTGGAGCAGGAAAATGCGCGTAACGCCAAGGCGATTGCCGCGGGTGACTGTCAGCCGCTGGCATTCTCTAGCAGCGACTTTATTGAAAAGGCCTCGGGTATCAAAAGCCGCTATGTACTCGATGCTGAGGGTATTCTTGATCCACAGCGAATGCGTCCCAGGCTGCCGCAGCGAGCCAACGACGAGTTGTCGATTCAGGCGGAAATAGCGCTTGAAGCGGCCAGACAGGCATTAAACGCCGCCAGGGTTGATGCTGCTGACATAGAACTGGTGATCGTCGGCTGTTCAAATCTGGAGCGGGCATACCCGGCGGTGGCTATTGAAGTACAGCAGGCCCTGGGTGCTCAAGGTTACGGATTTGATATGAATGTGGCCTGTAGCTCAGCAACCTTTGCAATCCACGCAGCGGCAAATGCCATTGCCTCAGGCAGTGTCAAACGGGCCCTGGTAGTTAATCCGGAAGTTTGTTCTGCTCACCTGAACTTCAGAGACCGTGACAGCCACTTTATTTTCGGCGATGCTTGTACAGCCGTTGTCCTTGAAAATCGTGATGATGCGTTAGCTCCTGAGCAGTTCTTACTTCTGGGAACACGGCTGACGACCCATTTTTCCAACGCCATACGCAACAACGCCGGCTTTTTGAACAGAGTGACTGACAGTGACCCCCAAGCACTGGATAAGCTGTTTGTGCAGGAAGGGCGGCGAGTCTTCAGGGAAGTATGTCCGCTGGTGGCTCGTTTGATCACGGACCATCTGGCTTCTCTGCAGCTGGCCGGCACGGATCTTAAGCGTATGTGGCTACATCAGGCAAACTGTCACATGAATGATCTGATTGCCCGCAAGGTTCTGGGCCATACTCCCGATACATCACAAGCGCCTGTTATTCTGGATCGTTATGCCAATACCAGCTCAGCGGGTTCAATCATTGCGTTTCACCTGGAGCGTGAAGGGCTTTCAGCAGGTGATATCGGCGTTATCTGTTCTTTCGGCGCCGGCTACAGCGCCGGATGTGTCGTGTTAGAGAAAGTGGTCTAGGGTCAGAAGAAGGGTGCTTAATCAGTGACCGCCTATGAGTTATCAATGGGATATTTCCCAGATGCTGATAGCAATATTTTGAGAGTGAATGCTTTGAGAG
>NZ_VMQS01000003.1:18251-21405 GCF_007625055.1 Halomonas sp. | reverse complement strand
TTTGAGAGTGAATGCTTTGAGAGACAATGCAATGTTAATGCCTGTGGGTAAACGAAATGATGCCAACTGGTCTACGCCATGGCGGTGTATCGTGCCCTTGATGCTGAGTCTGGTGATGGTGCTGGGAGGCTGTGCCACGACCCAACCATCATCGTCCGGTGCCGAGGAAGAGACCTCCAACGCTCACCCGGAAGACCCCTGGGAAGGTTTCAATCGCCGAGTCTTTGCCTTTAATGACGTGGTGGACCGTTATACGCTGAAGCCGGTTGCCCAGGCATACGCGGCGGTGACGCCGGATCCTGTGCAGACAGGTGTCGGGAACTTCTTTTCCAATCTTGGCGAGGTGCTCACTGCAGTGAATAGCCTGTTACAGGGCAAGCCCGGCAATGCCGGCCTCTCCACGTCGCGATTCATAATCAACTCCACTGTTGGTATTGGTGGCCTGCTGGATTACGCTACCCTGATGGAAATCACGGCCGATAAGGAAGATTTTGGTCAAACGCTAGCCGTTTGGGGATGGGATGAGTCTCGCTACCTGGTAGTGCCATTGCTTGGCCCAAGAACACTGAGAGATACAACCGGTCTTGCTGTCGATATTTCCGCTTACCCGTTCAGTTATATTGGTGAGCGCGAATTGATCGAAGCGCTTGCCGTACTTGACCTGGTACATATTCGTGCCGGCTTGCTGGATCAGGAATCCATGATTCAGGGTGAACGCTACCGCTTTGTGCGTGATACCTATCTGCAGCGGCGTGAGTTTCTGATCAATGATGGTGAGCTGGGTGACGACCCGTTTGCGTCAGATGACTTTGAATTTGATGACGCGGACTTTGACGATGACGCGTTTGCCGATTGAGGCTTATCATGCAGCGTTCGAAGCAGTTAATTGCGGTCATTGACGAACCAGGTGAAGAAAGGGACGCTCTGGCAGAGGCGATCACCTGTAACGGCCTGGGCGTATTTGCTGCCGACAGCGTTGAGCATCTGCCTGGGGAAACGGCGCTGATTGTGGCTCATGCTCGGGCCGTGCCGCGCCAGCACTGGTCGGGCCTGTCACATCACCTGCCTACTCTGGTGGTCAGTGAATCCCGTCAGGACGCAGACCTGATAAAGGCGATTGACATTGGCCTGGTGGACTACATTGTCCATCCTTTACGCCATGCCGAACTGCTGCGCAGAATGATTCGCAAGGCCATAGAGCTGCATCAACTGGCCCAGGAGCGTGAGCGTGACCGCCTGCGTCTGGCTGAACTTAATGAAAGCCTGGAAACGCATCTGGCGTTACTGCGTATGGATCAGCAAAGTGGCGGTCATATCCAGCGGCGGTTGCTGCCCGCGCATGCTATCAGTGTCAATAATGTCTACTTCGATTACTGGTTTGCACCTTCGCTGTATCTGTCGGGGGACTTTCTTGACTATCAAGGCTTCGATGAGCGATTCAGTACCTTCTATTTTGCCGATGTTTCCGGCCATGGAGCCTCTTCAGCATTTGTCACCGTTTTGCTTAAATACCTTTGCAACCGCTGGCTGCATGAGTGGGATGGCCAGGAGCCTGAGAGGTTGCCGGCGGACTGGCTACTGGCCTTGAACCGTGAGCTGCAAGGCACCGATATTGGCAAACATGCCACTCTTTTTGTGGCAGTTATTGACCATCACGAACACAGGCTTCACTATTCGCTTGGCGCTCAGTTGCCCATGCCGTTCTTGAATATTAATGGCCAGATAACTCGCCTTGAGGGTGAAGGTATGCCGGTCGGCCTGTTTCCCGATGTGGAATATCCGTCATTCAGCCTGGATTTACCCGAGCACTTTTCGCTTTGGCTATGTTCCGATGGCGTTCTTGAATGTCTTTCCGGCGCAACGCTGGATGAAAGACTGGCTGAACTGGAATGTCTGATCAGCCAAAGCTCTAGCCTGGAACAACTAAGAGATCAGCTGGCGTTTGCCAGCCAGCTGATCAGTGATGATGAAGCATTCGATAGCGATGTAATGCCTGATCGTAATGCTCTGCCCGACGATCTGACAATCATGATGGTGAGCGGATTTGGTCATGTTGATTGAAGAAGGCCGTATTAAAGCCGCATTCGAATCCGGCGTATTTGTTCTCAAGTTATGTGGCGATGTACGCCTGACGCTGTGCGCCACCCTGGATTCGCAAGCGCAGCGCCTGGCCAAAACCCCTGGCCTTGAAGTCGTCATGATTGACCTGCGCGAAGCCACTAACGTGGATTCGACCGCTTTGGGGTTTCTGGCCAAGGTGGCGATTGCGGTGAAGGGGCGATTGGAGCAACCACCCACCATCATTGTGGATAACCCCGACGTAAGGAAGATGCTTGATGTCATGGGCTTTTCGCACTTTTTCACCTTGATGAAAATGCCTTTGAAGCAAGCGTTGCCAGAAATCGCTGAAACGGTCACAGAAGTGCCTGCTGATGAGCAGGGGATGAGACAACGTATTCTGGAAGCGCATCGCATTCTGATGCACATGAACGAACACAATCGCGAACAGTTTCAGCCGCTGGTAGAAATGCTTGAAGATAAGGATAACCCCCCCGAATAAGCTGGCAGTGACACTCGGGTTAATCAGGCGCCACAGATGAATGTCGGCGCCTGGGGGGGATTTCGCCTAGCGGCGGCTCAGCTCGCCGAGCAGTGTTTCCAGCTGGTATTGATCCGCCATAAACTTGCGGATGCCTTCAGCCAACTTGTCATGAGCCATTTCGTCTTCGTTCATTTCCCAGCGAAAGCATGCCTCATCAAGCGCGGGTTCAGCGGTGATTCTGTTCAGGCTGGCAGTCAGCTGCTGAGGAAGGTCACCCGCCTGCTGGTCCAGCTCATCAAGCAGCTTGGGTGAAATGGTCAAGCGGTCACAGCCTGCCAGGGCCTGAATTTCCCCTATGTTACGAAAGCTGGCTCCCATTACGATGGTGTTATAACCAGCCGCCTTGTAATAGTCATAGATGCGCTTGACCGATTTTACCCCGGGATCTTGGCTGCCGCTGAAATCAGCGTCCGGCTGGCGTGCCTTATGCCAGTCAAGAATACGCCCGACGAAAGGAGAGATCAGGGTGGCGCCGGCATCGGCACATGCCTGAGCCTGAGCAAAGCCGAACAGCAGGGTCAGGTTGGTACGAATCCCGTTGCGTTCGAGTTC
>NZ_VMQS01000003.1:0-18151 GCF_007625055.1 Halomonas sp. | reverse complement strand
GAGCAAAGCCGAACAGCAGGGTCAGGTTGGTACGAATCCCGTTGCGTTCGAGTTCTCGCGCGGCCTGAATGCCTTCCCAGGTAGAGGCAATCTTGATCAGTATACGTTCGGCGCCAACACCTTCGCGCTGGTAGCGCTCGATCAGCGAGTATGCTCTGCTGATAGTAGCTTCGCGGTCAAATGATAGCCGGGCACTGACTTCTGTCGACACGTAACCGGGCACCAGTTCGCTGATTTCACGACCGATTTCCACAGCGACACGGTCAACGGCTTCGTTGATATCAGCGCTGTCTCTGGCAATCTGTGCCAGACGCTCGCGCCGGGCTTCCTGCTGTGAGGCCTGCAGAATCAGCGAGGGATTGGTGGTGGCATCCTGCGGTTGAAAACGGCGAATCGCTTCGAGGTCGCCGGTATCAGCAACCACTGTGGTCATCGTTTTAAGTTGAGAAAGCAAGCTCGTCGCCATGAAACACTCCTGAATTGTTGTCGTGGCTACTTTACCAAGGTGTTGGCGCTTCGAACAGCGACCCACATTGCTGATAAAGGCATTATAATAAGCATGCTAATAAATTTGCTGATAAAAGGAAACTCATGCAACTTAATGCGCGCCGTGTAGCGATCCTCGTTGCGGCCAATACGGCATTGGCGCCTTTTGCTATTGATGCTTACCTGCCGGCCATGTCAGCCCTGGCAGCTGATGTGGGTGCCAGCATTCACCATACCGAGCTTTCAATCAGTGTATTTCTGTTTGGGTTTGCGGTTGGTCAGCTGTGTTTTGGGCCTTTATCTGACCGCCTGGGGCGTAAACCGGTGCTGTTGGGTGGCCTTCTGGCGTTTGCCCTGGCCAGCCTGGTGATTACTCAGGTAGATAACCTGACATCGCTATTGGCCTGGCGTTTTATCCAAGCGCTGGGTGGTGGGGCCTGTGTGGTCAACTCTGCGGCCATTGTGCGTGACTGCTTCCAGGGCCGCGAAGCTGCCAAGGTGATGTCGACCATGGCGATGATCATGATGCTGGCGCCGCTGGTAGCGCCTGCCGTGGGGAGTGTGCTGCTGTTTGTGGCGGGCTGGTGGTTGATCTTTGTATTTCTGGCCGCATATGCCGCTTTTCTGGCCTGGCTATTGGGTACGCGACTGCCGGAAACCCGCGATATGACTCAGCCGGTGGCCTCACCGCGCCAGGTCATCCGTAACTACGCCAGTGTACTCAAGCATCGTGAAGGTATGGGCTATATCTGTGCGGCCGCGGCATCTTTTGCAGGCCTGTTTGCTTTTGTGACCGCCTCGCCGTTTTTGTACCTGGAACATTTTTCGCTTTCTCCAGCGGTGTACCCCTTTGTGTTCGGGGTAAATGTGGTGGTGATTGCGCTATCCAACCGGGTCAATATCTACCTGCTTAAAAAGCGCACGCCCCAGCAGAACCTGCGGCTTGGCTTAACGGTGCAGTTATTTGCCGCTTCTGCGTTAGTGACTGTCATGCTGCTGGACCTGGCCAGTCTGCCCGTGGTGGTGGTGCTGGTGATGATGTTTACCGGAATGATTGGCCTGATTACGCCCAATGCCATTTCGTCATTGCTGGATCATTTTGGGCATATCAGCGCCACGGCCACGGCGCTACTCGGCGGTATCCAGTTTGGCAGTGGGGCGCTGGCAGGCATGATGGTGGGGCTGTTCGAGGTCGAGCATATCGCGCCCATGGTGCTGACCATGCTGGCCGCCTCGCTGCTGGGTAATATCGGCGTGCGCTTGCTTACGCCACCGGCCGTGGTCGAAGGTGCCAGCTAAAGGAAAGTTCATTACACAAATTAACAAAAACGTTTTGGCGGTTGTCATGAAGCTGTCATGGAAGATGGGCAATGTATGCCTTGCGAAGGTTAGTTCCCCGACACGAACAGGAGTTTTTCGCATGAACCGTATTCTCAAGACAACCGTTATCGCCGCAGCCGTCATGAGCGTTGCCGGTGTTGCTCAAGCCCGCGACCAGATCAACATCGTGGGTTCGAGCACGGTTTATCCTTTTGCCAGTTTTGTGACTGAAGAATTTGGCGCCACTACCAACTACCCGACACCGGTTATTGAATCCACCGGTTCAGGCGGCGGTCTGCGTCTTTTCTGTAACGGTGTTGGCGATGACACACCGGACATCACTAACGCTTCTCGTCGTATGAAGGTGTCTGAATTCGAGCGCTGTGAAGAGAATGGCGTGACTGATATTACTGAAGCCAAGATCGGTTCCGACGGCATCGTGATGGGTCAGTCAACTGACAATGATTCAGCCGATTTCACTCTTGAGCAGATCTTCATGGCAGTGGCGGCTCAGGTGCCGGTTGACGGTGAGCTGGTTGACAATCCCTATACTAACTGGAGCGAAATCGATTCCTCCTTGCCGGATCGTGAAATTTCCATCTACGGCCCGCCCTCCACGTCAGGTACCCGTGATGCCTTCGAAGAGCTGGTCATGGAAACAGTTTCTGAAGAAATGGACGTTTACGGCGGTGAAGGCTACATGACCGTTCGTGACGATGGTCCCTACATTGATGCCGGTGAGAACGACAACCTGATTGTCCAGCGTCTCTCTGAAGACACAGAAGCCTTCGGTATCTTTGGTTATTCCTTCCTGGTTGAGAATACAGACACTATTCAAGGCGCCAGCATTGGCGGTGTAGAGCCTGAAGCTGAAGCCATCAGCTCGGGTGATTACCCGGTTGCCCGTTCACTGTGGTTCTACGTCAAGAACCAGCACGCTGATGCTGTACCGCCCATGTATGAGTACGTTGATATGTTCATGGAAGAGCAGATGATCAGCGATTCTGGTTACCTGGCGGATATTGGTTTGATTCCACTGCCGGAAGCTGAGCGTGCCGAGTGGCGTGAAAGCGTTGCTGACCGCACTTCGATGACGGTTGACGTCCTGAAGTAAGCTAAAAAGCCAAGTAAGTTAAGAGCCGGCAACCTGGGTTGCCGGCTTTTGTTTAATGGGAGGCTGTCATTTAAGTGTCATGTTTATGCCTTACTATTTTTAGAAATGGCTTCGATGGTTAACCTGAGATATCAATGATGCAGACCAACCAGCTACTCTTAATATTTTGTAGTGTCCTCTTAATTCTGGGCCTGATTGCTTTCTTCGTCGGCCGTTCAAAAGCCGCCAACCTTCGTGCTTCCGGCACCTCCATGTATGCTCAGCCAGATCAATATGCCTGGTTTGCGGTGCTTTCGACCGCGGGTCCTGCAGTTTTGGTAGGTGTGTTAGGGGCCTTTGTTTTACTGCTTTTGGGTGCTGAAATCCATCCGCTTTATCTCTTGTCAGCAAGTCTGGTGGTGGCAGCGGCGGGTTTGGCTGTTGGTGTCGTGCAAGTAAGGGCCAACTTTCATGCGCGCAAGGCCATCGAGCGTGTCATTCGCTGGGTGCTTGCAGGCGCAGCATTAATTTCGATTTTCACCACCTTTGGTATTTTATTTTCAATTATTGCCGAGGCATTGCGTTTCTTCCAGATGCACAGCTTTTGGGAATTCATAACCGGCACGACCTGGAATCCAGGCGCCAGCTTCCTCGCGGCTGCCGGTCGTGGTGATGGCAGCGGTGCACAGTTTGGCTCTGTGCCGCTGTTTGCCGGTACTTTCATGATCACCTTGATTGCCATGCTGGTGGCTGTTCCGATTGGTTTGGCCTCAGCCATCTATATGTCGGAATATGCGCCCACTCGAGTGCGTACCATTGCCAAGCCTTTACTGGAAATCTTGGCTGGCATTCCCACTGTGGTCTATGGCTTCTTTGCCGCGATAACCGTGGCACCTATCATCGTTAATATCGCGGGTTTTTTTGGTCTGGATGCGTCCTACAACAACGCCGTGGCGCCAGGGGTAGTGATGGGAATCATGATAATCCCATTTATTTCTTCGCTTTCTGATGACGTTATTAACGCAGTACCGGACAGTATGCGACAGGGCTCGCTGGCATTAGGCATGACCAAAGGCGAGACGATACGCGATGTGGTGGTGCCGGCAGCACTGCCCGGGGTTATTTCTGCATCTCTGCTGGGTATGTCTCGGGCTTTGGGCGAAACCATGATAGTGGTGATGGCGGCGGGTATGCGCCCCAACCTGACAGCCAACCCCCTCGAAGATATGACCACAGTGACGGTGAGAATTGTAGCGGCACTGACCGGCGACCAGGAATTTGAAAGTGCCGAAACGCTCTCTGCATTTGCCCTTGGGCTTGTGCTGTTTGCAGTAACCCTGTCGCTGAACCTGGTATCAGTGATCATGATCCGTCGCTTCCGTGAAAAATACCGTGTTAATAACCTGTAACGCTCGGGATATACATCAATGAGTGATTCATTCGACCAAATCAGTCAGCAACTCAAGCGTCGTCACCGCAAATCAGCACGTTTGAAGTGGTTATCCATGGGGGCACTTGGGCTAGCCGGGTTGTTCTTGCTGTGGTTCTTTACCGATATGTTAATAAAAGGACTGCCTGCGTTTCAGCAAGCCTACGTTGAAACCGAAATAAGCTATTCCGAAGAGGCTTCCACGGATGCTCGACAGGCTATTGATTCCGATCTGATTCCGATTGTGAGCCGTACCGAGATTCGCAGCATTCCGCGCTTGCTACGTAATGAGCCGGACTTGATTGGCAGCAGTGAAACCCTCTGGTTATTGGCCAATAGCCAGGTCGATCAGTATCTGAAAGGTCAACGTAATAAGCTCAGTGATGAGGAAATTGCCACCGTAGATCGGCTGGTCGAATCAGGTCAGGTTACCCAGAAATTCAACTCGACTTTCTTTACCCAGGGCGATTCAAAAACGGCCGAAAGCGCAGGTATCCTTTCGGCGGTTGTCGGCACCATCATGACCATGATCGTGACCTTGGCGATTGCCTTTCCGATTGGCGTGATGACGGCTATATATCTTGAAGAATTCGCACCGGATAACCGTTTTACCCAGCTGATTGAAATCAATATCAACAACCTGGCGGCGATACCTTCCATTCTATTTGGTCTCTTGGGGTTGGCAATATTCATCAACTTCTTCGGGGTGCCTCGCTCCTCGCCACTGGTGGGCGGTATGACGCTGGCCTTGATGACGCTGCCCGTGATAATTATTTCAACCCGCACGGCATTGCGTAGCGTGCCAGAGTCGATTCGACACGCAGCCTTTGGATTGGGCTGTTCGCGTTGGCAGGTGGTTAAGGATCACGTCTTGCCATTGGCCATGCCGGGCATCATGACCGGCTCCATTATTGGTTTGGCACAAGCCATGGGTGAAACCGCCCCTTTGATTATTGTCGGTATGGTGGCGTTTATTCCGGATGTAGGAGCTTCTTTTACAGAGGCGGCAACTGTGATGCCTGCTCAGGTGTTTACCTGGGCCAGTGAACCTGAAAAAGCCTTTGTTGAAAAAACGGCTGGAGGAATTCTTCTCCTGCTTACTATTCTGATTTCACTCAATGCCTCTGCGGTTATATTACGCAAGAAATTTGAACGTCGCTGGTAAGCCGGCCGTTATCAAGGAACTCACTATGAACAGCATGAACTCTCAAGCAACTGTACAAACACCTGGGCAATCAGCCGAAAGGGTTGAGCAGCAGACGCCAGCGGTTGGGCAACCTTATACCCGCAACAGCGAGGCCAGCCATGATCTCAGTATTCGTGTGCGTGATTTGAATCTCTGGTACGGCAAATCACAGGCGCTGAGCAACATCAGCATCGACCTTTTTCAGAAAAACGTGACCGCTCTGATTGGCCCGTCAGGCTGTGGCAAATCAACGTTCCTGCGTTGCCTTAATCGCATGAATGACCTGATCCCCAGCGTTAATATCTCTGGGCTGGTAGAAATGGACGGCCGTGATGTTAACGCCGCCAAAATGGATGAAGTAGCCCTGCGTCGCCGTGTTGGCATGGTGTTTCAGAAACCTAATCCGTTTCCCAAGTCGATCTATGAAAACATCGCCTACGCACCGCGCATGCATGACATGGTCAGCCGCAAGGCTGATCAGGATGAGCTGGTTGAAAAGGCGTTGCGTGATTCCGGTTTATGGAATGAGGTAAAAGACAAACTGCACGAGCCCGGTACTTCATTGTCAGGAGGACAGCAACAGCGTCTGTGTATTGCCCGGGCCATTGCGGTTCAGCCGGATGTGATCCTGATGGACGAGCCAACCTCGGCGCTTGATCCTATCTCGACGGCAACCATCGAAGACCTGATGGACAAGCTCAAAGAGCAGTTCACAATTGTAACGGTGACGCACAATATGCAGCAGGCGGCCCGTGTGGCAGATTACACCGCCTTCTTCCACCTGGGTGAGATTATCGAGTACAACGATACAAAAGTGATGTTCTCGACTCCGGCCCAGAAAAAAACCGAAGACTATATTTCCGGTCGCTACGGTTAATCGTTCCAAGCCCGTGAGCATCACGGGCTTTTTTTGATCGTTATATATATGGAAAATTGTATATTCAAGGCATTCTGATCAGGAGGTTAACAGCATGGCAATCAAAATCGGCATCAATGGCCTGGGGCGGATCGGACGTATGACCCTGCGCTGCCTGTGGGCGTCGGTCACACAAGGGCGCGTTGAGCTGGTGCGGGTGAATGACCCCGGCGGCGATGCGGCCACCTTTGCTCATCTGCTGGAATTCGATTCCGTACACGGTCATTGGTCGCCAGGGCAGGGGCTTGAACCCATGTCAGAACAGATCCGCATAGACGGGCATGCCATAACGTTCAGCGCGAATCGCCAACTTGAGGCGTGCGACTGGTCAGGCTGTGATGTGGTTATCGAGTGTTCCGGTAAGCATAAAACGGCGGCGGTGCTGCAGGGCTATCTGGACCAGGGCGTCAAGCGCGTCGTGGTCAGCGCACCGGTCAAGGAAGAGGGCGTGCTGAATCTGGTGATGGGGGTTAATGATCACCTCTACGATCCTGCTCAACATGCGATTGTGACAGCCGCCAGCTGTACCACCAACTGTCTGGCGCCTATCGTCAAGGTAATTCAGGAAACCTTTGGCATTCGCCATGGCTCGATGACTACGGTTCACGATATCACCAATACCCAGACCATTCTGGATGCGCCGCATAAAGACTTGCGCCGCGCCCGTGCCTGCGGAATGAGCCTGATCCCGACCACGACCGGTTCAGCCAAGGCGATTACTGCCATCTTCCCGGAGCTGGAGGGCAAGATCAACGGCCACGCCGTGCGGGTGCCGCTGGCTAATGCGTCCTTGACCGATATGGTGTTTGAGCTGGAACGCAGCGTGACGGTGAAAGAGGTCAATGCGGCATTGAAAGCGGCGGCGGAAGGAGAACTGGCGGGAATTCTGGGCTACGAAGAGCGCCCGCTGGTATCGATTGATTACCGCACCGACCCACGCAGTACCATCGTCGATGCGCCCTCTACCATGGTGATTAACGGTACCCAGCTCAAGCTTTACGCCTGGTATGACAACGAGTGGGGCTATGCCAACCGTACCGCTGAACTCGCGCTGAAAGTGGGTGGAGCAGATGGGCTGTGAGTGATTCCGTACTGAGCCGTATTCGGGCGCTGCCTTTCGAGGTGCGCCAGTATATGCTGATTACCGGCAACTATTGGGCGTTCACCATCACCGATGGCGCCCTGCGCATGCTGGTCGTGCTGCACTTTCATCAGCTGGGCTATTCACCGTTTGAAATTGCTATGCTGTTTCTGTTCTATGAGGCTTTTGGCGTGGTGACCAATCTGGTCGGCGGCTGGCTGGGCGCACGGCTGGGGCTGAATCGCACCATGAATATGGGGCTTGCTATCCAGATTGTGGCTCTGAGTATGCTGCTGGTGCCAGCCGGCATGCTGAGCGTGGTGTGGGTGATGATCGCCCAGGCGCTGTCGGGGATTGCCAAGGATCTGAACAAGATGAGCGCCAAAAGTGCTGTCAAGGTACTGGTGCCCAGCGATAGCGCCAATGCCAATAGCGCGCTTTACCGTTGGGTGGCGATGCTCACCGGTTCCAAGAATGCCTTGAAGGGGCTGGGCTTTTTCGTTGGCGGTGTCCTGTTGACGCTGGTGGGTTTTCGTGGGGCGGTATTGGTAATGGCGCTGATGCTGTGCGTGGTTCTGATGCTCTCATTATGGCGTCTGAAAGCCGATCTGGGGCGTCAGAAACGCAAGCCTAAATTCTCCGAGATATTTTCCAAATCCCGCGCTATCAATGTGCTTTCTGCCGCGCGCCTGTGCCTGTTTGCTTCTCGGGATGTGTGGTTTGTCGTGGCCCTGCCGGTATTTCTGTATGACCAGCATGGCTGGACCCACTGGACGGTGGGCGGCCTGTTGGCCATATGGATTATTGGCTATGGCGGCGTGCAGACACAGGCGCCCAGGTTGACCCGGCTGATCAAGGGTGACGCTCGCGTGCTGACCGCCAGCTGGGCGGCAGCGCTTGCCGTGCTGGCGATTGCTCTGGCGCTATTGCCGCTGGCGCAGGTAGGCTGGCTGGTGGTGGGGCTTTTGGCATTTGGTGTGCTGTTTGCCATCAATTCCAGCTGGCATAGCTACCTGATCGTGCATTATGCCCGGGCGGATGGGGTTTCCATGGATGTCGGATTTTATTATATGGCCAACGCCATGGGTCGCCTGATCGGCACCTTGCTGTCCGGCTGGTTGTATATGGCCTTTGGCTTGAGCGCCTGCCTGTGGTTTGCAGCGGCTCTGGTGGCGGCGAGTGCCATCATGGCGCTGGCATTGCCTGCAGATGATAGTAGCGCTGGCGCATCCCTGGCCTGAGCCTAGCGCTGGCGCGGCGTTTGTACTGCCGCGCCATCTACGTAAAGGTGGCGCAGTTTCCACCAGCCCTCGCAATTGATGCGTAGGCCTTCCCCTATTAGTTCATGGGGCATGTAAAGCCGGATATCGCCAAGGTCAAAGCTGGCATAGTCTGCAGGCACGTCGGGTGCACGGGGTTCAGCAATCGCCAGGCTGGCGACGCCACCACAGCAACCATGGCGCGGTGCCAGCCGGACAGTGACGACGCCGCCATTATCCTTGATATGCGCGTCGGCAGCCGATGTTATCTCTATGGGGTTTTCGGACATGATCAGTGTCTCCTGCCTAAATAGAACGCTGATTGACCCTGGCCGATAGCGCATCGGCACTTTCCTTGCGCTCCGAGTAGCGATCCGTCAGCCAATCTGCTTTATCCCGGGTAAGCCAAGTGAACTTAACCAGCTCCTCCATCACATCCACGATCCGGTCGTAGTATGCCGAGGGCTTCATACGGCCGTTGTCATCAAATTCCATAAATGCCTTGGGTACCGAGGACTGGTTCGGGATCGTCAGCATGCGCATCCAGCGGCCCAGAACGCGCAGCTGGTTGACCGTGTTGAACGACTGGGAACCGCCATTCACCTGCATGACGGCCAGCGTTTTACCCTGAGTCGGGCGTACGGCACCCAATGATAAAGGTATCCAGTCAATCTGGGTTTTCATGATGCCGGTCATGGCGCCATGGCGTTCAGGCGAGCACCACACCATGCCTTCTGCCCATTCAGCCAGGTCACGTAACTCGGTCACTTTGGGGTGTGATGTTTCTTCTGCATCCGCCAGGGGTAGCCCGCGCGGATTGAAAATACGCGTTTCAGCGCCCATGGCCTGCAACAGGCGTGAGGCCTCTTCCACGGCGAGCCGACTAAAGGAACGTTCACGCAGTGAGCCGTAAAGCAGCAGGAGTCGTGGAGGATGAGCAGCATCAGTCAAGGAATGCAGCGCCTCGGCAGTGGGTGGGTTGAAAAGAGCCTGATCAATATTGGGCAGATCATCAAGGGAAGAAGGGGTAACCATACTGAGCGCTATCCTCGGCTAGAATATCCATGGGAAATTATATCTGCATCATGTGGGTCACAGAACAACTGACAACAACAACCCCCCTAGCGGTCACTTGTTAACAGTCAGTGGGCAAGGGGCGCTGGTTAGGGCTTCAACCTTGCAGCATGCTCTCAATTTTGTGACGATCCGGCACGCTGCCGCTGTGGGCGAGTTTGCCGTCGATGGCGACTGCTGGCGTTGACATGACCTGATAACCCATGATGGCCGCAGGATCGGTCACTTTTGCCACGTCAGCTTCGACGCCAAGCTCTTGCGCGATGGCCTCAATCTGTTCGGCAGTGGTAGTGCATTTTTTGCAGCCTGTGCCTAAAACTTCGATCTTTTTCATCTTGATTCTCCTTGCGTGGATTTTGTTTAGAACCTGCCGCTGAAAAGCCAGGGGGTCAGCAGGTTGATCACCCAGCCAACGACCATGAAGTTGGCCAACAGGATGACAAAAATGATGGCGAGTAAGCGCCACTGCATGACTTGCTTGAGCATGATGAATTCCGGGAAACTGGCGGCGACCGTGCTCATGCAGAAAGCCAGGGTAGTACCGACAGGGAGTCCTTTCATAATCAGGCTTTCCATGATGGGGATAACGCCAGTGGCATTGGAGTATAGCGGCAGGCCAGCCAGCACCGCCGCTGGCACATTCCACCACTGGCCGCTGCCAAGGTTGTCGGCAAACCAGCCGTCAGGCACAAAACCATGCAGTGCAGCGCCCAGGCCGACACCAATAATTACCCACTTCCAGATGCGTCCGACGATTTCCTTGAGTTCATCGCGAGCAAATTCATGGCGGTTTCTGAAGGTTAGCCGGGGCTGTTCCGGCAATGGCTGTTCGTCGGTGGGGGTTTCTGCCGCCTGCTGGTAGGCCTTGGCAGCGAAATCTTTTAGCCAGCGTTCGCCGCGCACAGCATCCAGCAGCATACCGCCGCCAATGCCCACTGCCATGCCGATGGCGATATACACCAGAGTGAACTCCCAGCCCAGCAGGCTCCACAGCATAATCACCGCGACTTCATTAATGATCGGCGAGGTGAACAGAAAGGCCATGGTAATACCCAGCGGGATGCCTGCGCTGGTAAAACCCAGAAACAATGGAATGCTGGAACAGGAGCAAAACGGTGTGATAGCGCCGAAGCCTGCTCCAAAACCATAGCCCGCCAGGCGGTTTTTCTGCTGGATGTAATGCCGCACACGCTCAAGATTCAGGGAGGCGCGCATCAGCGCAATGATGTAGATCATCACCACGAGAAGGGCAAAAATCTTGGTGGTGTCCTCGACGAAAAAATGCACCGATGTTCCCAACTTGCTGTTGGGGTCGAAACCGCCAAGATCGTAGACCAGCCAGTTGGCGAACCAAGTAAATACGTCCAGCATGGTAGTCAACCTCGTTGAGTGTCTATAGAAGAATGTCTATAGAGAAGACGCACCAGACAGGAAAAGGATACTTCTGCAAGGCTCATCAATTCTCATGCAGGGCACGATGGCAGCAGATACGCCCGTTGGCATCAAAGGTGATCTGGCACTGCTGGATCAAGCGCTCACGGAGGCGCTGGCGGGCACGCCGCAGGCGCGCCTTGGTGGCGGCTAACGTCAGGCCATGGCGACGGGCATAATCGGCCTGCTTTATGCCGTTAAGGTCACATTCGCTCAGAATGTGGGCATCGTCGGCCTCACAGTGGGGCAAGGCGTTGGCAATACAGGCCGCGAGGCTATCTACCGGCATGCCGGCGGCGGGTTCGTCGGCAATGTCAATATCATCAACATCGACCCAGGGTTTGCGGCGACGCTGTTCATCAATCCATTGACGTTTAGCGACGGTATAAAGCCAGGCTCTTGGCGTTGCCAGTTCACAAAACTCGGTTTTATGGGTGAGCGCTTGCATATAGACACGCTGGAGCAGCTCGTCGGCGGCATCCTTGTCACCGCAGTGTTTGACCAGAAAACGGTAGAGTTCCTGATGATGCGACTGCCATGCGGCTTCAATGCAGGAAGCTTTTTTGTGCATGTTAAGGTGGCCTCCGTCAGCGTGGCTCAAGGTGAGGAGATTATCCTTTCGCAGGTGCCGGAAAATGCTGGCGTGTCTTATTGGCAATCCGCACCAGCGCGAGCATCAGCGGGACTTCTACCAATACGCCGACCACGGTGGCCAGCGCCGCACCGGATTGAAGGCCAAACAGGGCAATGGCTGCCGCAACGGCCAGTTCGAAAAAGTTGCTGGCCCCAATCATGGCACCGGGTGCCGCGATGTTATGCGGCACCTGCCAGGCCTTGGCCCAGCCGTAAGCGATAAAGAAGATCAGGAAGGTTTGCAGAATCAGCGGGATGGCAATCAAGACAATATGCAGCGGGTTATTGAGGATCACTTCACCCTGAAAAGCAAACAGTAGTACCAGAGTAATAATCAGAGCGGCGGGCGTAATGGGCCCAACGCGTTTCATAAAGACGTTGTCGTACCATTCGCTGCCGTGTTTCTTGATCAGCGACTGGCGAGTGATATAGCCCGCTGTCAGCGGTATGACGATATACAAAAGCACCGAAAGGGCAACGGTGTTCCAGGGTACCTGAATATTCGAAATGCCCAGCAGAAAGACCACAATTGGCGCAAAGGCAAACAGCATGATGAGGTCATTCAGGGAGACCTGAACCAGAGTATAGGCCGCATCGCCGCGGGTCAGGTAACTCCACACAAAAACCATGGCCGTGCAGGGCGCAGCGCCTAATAAAATGGCACCGGCCAGGTATTGATTAGCCAGTTCAGGGGCGATAAAGGGGCTGAACACCACGGTTAAAAAGAACCAGGCAATGGCAAACATGCTGAAAGGTTTGATCAGCCAGTTCACGGTGGTGGTGATAATCAGCCCCTTGGGCTGGCGCCGAACGCCGAGGATGGCAGTGAAATCTATCTGCGCCATCATGGGGAAGATCATCGCCCAGATCAGTATCGCCACTGGAATGGATACCTGCGCATACTCAAAGCGCGATAAGGTTTCCGGCACGGCAGGCGCCCATTGCCCCAGGGCAATGCCGGCGATAATCGCCAAGGCGACCCAGAGGGATAAAAAGCGTTCAAAAAGCCCCATGCCTGAGGACGTGCTGGGGGCGCTATTGTCTTTATCAGTGGTCATGACATTCCCTCGGTTTTGAGCAAAGTGCTTATCGTCACTGCTATCATATACGTTATTGCGTATATTTTTAATGATTGCCACAGAAATGTCATTTTACAGGTGTAGCGTTAGCGATATATCAATCTGAAGAGTGTTACCGCTATGCCTAAACGTCGCGTTCTGTTTTTGTGCAACGCTAACTCCGCTCGCTCCCTGATGGGTGAGGTGCTTCTGCGCTCCATGGCGGGTGATCGATTTGAGGCGTTCAGTGCGGGTTCCGAGCCGGATCAGCCGCATGCCTTTACGCTGGAAGCGCTTGAAAAGCAGGGCTTGCCGGTGACCAATCTAAAGAGTAAGTCACTGGATCTGTTTGAAGGGGAACACTTTGATTGCGTGATTGTGCTTTGCGATAAAGCACGCCAGGCATGTCGTGAATTTGAAGGGAGAACAGATGAAATTCTGCACTGGGATATCCGCGACCCACGGTTGATCGGTAAGCCTGATGCCTATGAACAGGCGCTGTTGGAAATTCGTCGCCGTTTGCAGCTGTGGATTCCGCTGCACTCAAAATAAGTGTTTTACGCGCCTTGCTCTGATAAGGAGCAAGGCGCTAGGCCTCTAATCGATCAGCTCGATGGCAACCGCTGTGGCTTCGCCGCCGCCAATGCACAGGCTGGCAATGCCGCGTTTGCCCCCCTGGGTACGCAAGGCATGCATCAGGGTAACGATGATCCGCGAGCCGGTAGAGCCAATCGGATGGCCCTGGGCGCAAGCACCGCCATAAACGTTCACTTTCTCATGGGGCAGGCCCAGGTCATCCATCGCCATCAGGGTAACGACTGAAAAGGCTTCATTGATTTCAAACAGATCTACATCGTCAACCGTCCATTCGAGCTTGGCCATCAGCTTTTCAATGGCGCCGACCGGGGCAATGGTGAACTCACTGGGATGGCGCGAATTGGTGCTGTGCCCCAGCATGCGTGCGAGCGGTTGCAGGCCTCTCTGATCTGCCAGGCTCTGGCGCGTCATGATCAGCGCGGAAGCACCGTCCGAGATAGAGCTTGAGTTAGCGGCGGTCAGGGTGCCATCTTTGGCAAATGCCGGGCGCAATTCACGGATCTTGTCCAGCTTGGCCTGAAACGGCTGTTCATCGTGGGAAACCACGCTTTCGCCTTTGCGGCTTTTGACCGTGACAGGGGCCATTTCCGCGTCCAGATGGCCAGCATTGGTAGCCTCCATGGCGCGTTTAAGAGAGGCGATAGCAAAGTCATCCAGGCGCTCGCGAGTGTAACCGCGCTGAGTGGCAACTTCCTGAGCAAAAATACCCATCAGCTTGCCGGTTTCGGCATCTTCCAACCCATCCAGGAACATATGGTCCTTGAGTTCACCGTGGCCCAGACGATAACCGGCACGCGCCTTGGTCATCAGGTGGGGAGCGTTAGACATGGACTCCATGCCGCCCGCCAGAACAAAATCGCCGCTGCCGGCCTTGATAATATCGTGAGCCAGCATGGCCGCTTTCATACCTGAGCCGCACAGCTTGTTGATGGTGGTGGCACCGTTGGTGTCTGGAATGCCCGCCTGCCGCATGGCTTGCCGAGCCGGGCCTTGTTTGACGCCAGCGGGGAGTACGCAGCCCATGATGCCTTCATTGATATCGATGCCCTGAATGCCCGCACGCTCAACGGCAGCGCTGATGGCCACTGCCGCCAGCTCGGGAGCCTTCATGCTGGAAAGGCTGCCCATCATCCCGCCCATTGGCGTGCGTGTGGCGGAAAGAAATACAATATCGTCGCGTTGGCTCATAGGTTTCTCCTGCAATGCAGTGGCTGGTCATGATTGTTCTCATGAGTCGTTGACCCTGGGGCAGTGCTATGGTTTTCTTGACAGTAACCAAGCAAGCGCTAGTGTAAACACTATGAATGTAATGAATGCATCGCCCCGTCGCAAGGAGTTAACTCGCCTGGCTGCCCAGTTGTTCGTCCAGGAAGGCTTTGATCGCACAACGGTGCGTATGCTGGCCCAGGAAATGGGCATCAAGTCGGGAAGCCTCTTTCACCATTTCAAGGATAAACAGGAAATTCTGGCGGCGGTGATCGAAGAAGGAACGCAAAATGCTTTGGCAATCGCCAAGCGTGCTCTGGACGAAAGCCCGCCTTCTCCTGAGGCGCGCCTGCGGGCGATGGCCAGAGCGCATCTGGAAACACTGTTCACCGATCGCAACGCCCACGTGGTGGCATTGTTCGAATGGCGACGTCTGGATGATTCTGCCAAGGCGCACCTGAGCCATTTACGAGATGCCTATGAGGCCCTTTGGGTGCAGGTGATTGAAGAATCGCTGGCGGCCGGGCTGATCCATGGTGACCGCTTTCTGATTACACGATTTATACTGGGCGCTCTTAACTGGACAGTGCGCTGGTACGACCCTGCGGGCCCACGAACACCAGATGATTTAGCTGAAGAGCTGATTGCCATGATCATGCCAGCCCGTTAACTCCACCCACATTTTGACTATTGTCTAGTGATTCCCTCTTTGTGAAAGCTTGCGCTTCGCGCTTATTCCTTTTAGCTTGTGAGTCAGTTTCCGTTAACGTAAACGGATAATTCAGGTTGTTCTACGCTCACCATCATAATCACAACAGAAGAGAGCCATTATGACTGCAACTTCATTGCCAGCTTATCAGGACTATCTTGATGAATTTTCTGTTGATGACGTCATCAACCGTCTCGACGACCATCAGGACGGATGCTTCAACGCCTATGAGTCTTGCTGCGGCCAACATGTACGAGCAGGGCGCGGGGATGTATTAGCCCTGGTGCAGGAAGATATTCAGGGTAATACGAATAGGTTGACGTATACGGAACTTGATCAGGCCAGCGCCCGGCTTGCTGGTTGGTTTCAGTCGCAAGGGCTGGGTGCAGGTGACCGGATTGCCTGCATGTTGCCACGTACACCGGAGCTTTTGATTGCAGTGGTGGCTACCTGGCGTGTCGGGGCGGTGTATCAGCCCTTGTTTACGGCGTTTGGCCCCGATGCGGTAGATTACCGCTTGGGTCGTGCAGACACCAAGCTGGTGATCACCGATCATGCCAATCGCTACAAGTTTGATGGTCTGACCCAGTGCCCACCGGTGCTGGCGCATGGAGGGGCGACTAGCGAGCACTCTGATGATCTTGACTGGCAAGACGCTCTGGGGCATGCCGCGATGACCGACAAACCGCCGCGTTTGGGGGCTGATCAGCCGTTTCTGCAAATGTTTACCTCTGGCACTGTCGGTAAGCCCAAAGGGGTGGCTGTACCCCTGGCGGGGATGACCGCCTTTGCGCTCTACATGGAGCTGGCGATTGATCTGCGCGAAGACGATCGCTTCTGGAATATGGCGGACCCCGGCTGGGCCTATGGCCTTTATTACGCAATTGCGGGGCCACTTCTGTTAGGTGTTACCACGCATTTCTGCGAAGCCGGCTTTAGTGCTGAAGGCGCGCTAGCCTTCATGAAACGTCACCGAATTACCAACTTTGCCGCAGCGCCAACAGCTTACCGTCTGATGAAAGCTTCCAGCCTGTTTGATGATGCGCATAACACCCTCGACCTGCGTGCGGCCAGTTCGGCAGGTGAGCCGCTGAACACAGAAGTCGTTACCTGGGTCGAGAAATCATTAGGTTGCCCGGTGATGGATCACTATGGTCAAACTGAAACAGGCATGACCTGTAACAACCATCATGCCCTTGACCACCCGAAGCATGTCGGTGCCATGGGCGTCCCTATGCCGGGTTATCGACTGGCGATTCTGGATGCGGAATACAAGGAGCTGCCGGCTGGCCAGCCTGGCGTGCTGGCGGTTGATATCAAGAATTCACCGGCGCATTTCTTCCAGGGCTACACCTGGCAGGAAAAACATCCGTTTGCTGAAGGCTATTACCTGACCGGTGATGTAGTCATTCGTAATGAAGATGGTACTTTCCAGTTTGCCGGGCGCGATGATGACATCATTACCACGGCGGGCTACCGGGTGGGGCCTACTGATGTTGAAAACAGTGTGATGACGCATCCCGCTGTTGCTGAATCGGCAGCGGTGGGCCAGCCAGATGATATTCGCGGTGAGGTGATCAAATCCTATATTGTGCTGCGTGATGGCTATGAAGCCAGTGATAACCTGGCGGAAGAAATTCGCCACCAGGTGCGTGAGCGTCTCTCTACCCATGCTTTCCCGCGCGTGATTGAATTTGTTGATGAGCTGCCCAAGACGCCCAGTGGTAAGATTCAGCGTTTTAAACTACGTGCCCAGGCGGCGCAGGAAGCGGCGTCAGATAGCCACTGATGCACTGGTTCAAACGAGGATATGTAAATGCAGCTGACTGATAACACCTTTTTGATTACCGGTGCAGCATCAGGGCTTGGCGCCGCGTCTGCCCGGCGGATTGTCAATGCGGGCGGACGGGTCATTTTATGCGACCTGCAGGAAAGTGTCGCGCATCAGGCAAAGGAATTGGGCGAGGCCGCTACCTTTTGCCTGGGGGATATTACCTCCGATACTGATATGCAGCAGGTCATTGATACCTGTGTGGCGCACAGTCAAGGGCGCGGTCTGGCAGGTGTGGTGCACTGTGCAGGCATTGTCAGTGTTGGCAAGCTGGTGGATCGCGACGGTCATCCAGCCAGCCTGGAAGCCTATAGTAAAACCATCAATATCAACCTGGTGGGCACGTTTAACATCATGCGATTGGCGGCGGCGGCGATGGCAGCCAATACGCCGGGCGAAGACGGTGAGCGGGGCGTTATTATCAATACAGCCTCTGTTGCAGCCTTTGACGGTCAGGTTGGTCAATGTGCCTATAGTGCTTCCAAGGCAGGTGTTGCAGGTATGAGTTTACCCGCTGCCCGGGAGCTCTCGCGTCACGGTATTCGCGTCATGGCCATTGCACCCGGTGTTTTTGAAACGCCCATGATGAGTGATATTCCTGACGATGCCGTTAAAGCACTTTCAGCTGCTGTGCCATTTCCCAAACGCATGGGCAAGCCGGAAGAGTTTGCACTGATGGTCGAACAAATCATTATGAACACCATGCTCAATGGCGAGGTGATCCGTCTTGATGGCGGTATTCGCATGCAATAGTCAGCAGGCCCTGGATTTACAGCGGACATTTGGGAGCTGCTTCTGGAGGCTGAGGAATGAGATATAGAGGCAGTCATTTTTCCATAAAG
>NZ_VMQS01000080.1 GCF_007625055.1 Halomonas sp. | reverse complement strand
TTGCCGATGACGTAGGAGGAGCCGGAGCCGGAGAAGAAGTCGTGGTTTTCGTCTGCACTCGGGGAAAGTGCTGCCATGATAGTCGGATCGACATCCGTGACGCTGCTGGGGAAGAGTGGTTCGAAGCCCAGGTTCATCAGCGCCTTGTTGGCGTTGTAGTGAAGAAACTTTTTCACGTCTTCCGTCAGACCTACTTCATCATAGAGTGATTCGGTGTAGCGCACCTCATTATCGTAGAGTTCCAACAGCAGTTCATACGCGTAGTCCTTGACTTCCTGCTGGCGTTCCGCGGTGGCTTCTGACAGGGCTTGCTGGAATTTATAGCCAACATAGTAGCCGTGTACCGCTTCATCGCGAATGATCAGACGAATCAGGTCGGCGGTATTGGTCAGCTTGGCATGGCTGGACCAGTACATCGGCAGGTAAAAGCCCGAGTAGAACAGAAACGACTCCAGAAAGACACTGGCGACCTTGCGCATCAAGGGGTCATCCGAGCGGTAACGCTTGAGAATCAGCTCGGATTTCATTTGCAGGTTGGGGTTTTCCTCACTCCAGCGGAAGGCGTCGTCCACGTCACGGGTGTTGCAAAGGGTCGAGAAAATCGAGCTGTAGGAACGCGCATGCACGGATTCCATAAAGGCGATATTGGTGTATACCGCCTCTTCGTGGGGAGTACGGGCGTCGTCCATCAACACCGGCGCGCCCACGCTGCTCTGGATGGTATCCAGCAAGGTCAGGCCGGTAAATACCCGTATGGTCAGCTGTTTTTCCTGCTGGGTCAGGGTATTCCAGGACTGAATATCATTGGACAGCGGCACTTTTTCCGGCAACCAGAAGTTGCTGGTCAGACGGTTCCAGACCTCCAGATCCTTATCGTCTTCAAGGCGGTTCCAGTTGATGGCATCAACCCGCGATAAACGTTGCATCATATTCATGTGAATTACCCTTGTCAGTCGCGTGATCAGGTTAGAGGGTGCAGGAAACGCAGCCTTCCACTTCCGTGCCTTCCAGCGCACTCTGGCGCAGGCGAATGTAGTAAAGCGTCTTGATGCCCTTGCGCCAGGCGTGAATCTGCGCCTTGTTGATATCCCGGGTAGTCGCAGTGTCCGGGAAGAACAGCGTCAGCGAAAGCCCCTGGTCGACGTGCTGAGAAGCCTCGGCGTAGGTATCGATAATCTTTTCCGGACCAATTTCGTAGGCATCCTGGAAATAGTCGAAGTTCGCCTCGTTCAGGAAAGGCGCCGGGTAGTAGACACGTCCCAGTTTACCTTCCTTACGGATCTCGATCTTCGCCGCCACCGGGTGAATACTGGACGTGGAATGGTTTATATATGAGATCGAACCCGTCGGCGGTACCGCCTGCAGGTTACGATTATACAGGCCGTGGGCCATCACGGATGCCTTCAGTGCCTGCCAGTCTTCTTGAGTCGGCAAGGCAATACCGCTGCGCTCAAATAGCTGGCGTACTTTTTCGGTGCGCGGCAGCCAGGCCTGGTCGGTGTACTTGTCAAAGAAAGTGCCCGAGGCATAGGTGGAATCCTCGAACCCCGCAAAGGTCTCGCCGTGTTCAATGGCCAGCTGGTTTGAGGCGCGAATGGCATGGAAGGCCACGCAATAGAAATACAGGTTGGTGAAGTCCAGGCCTTCATCAGAGCCGTAATAGATATGCTCACGGGCCAGAAAACCGTGCAGGTTCATCTGCCCCAGACCAATGGCGCGGGATTTGGCGTTACCTTCGGCAATGGAGGGCACGCTCTGCAGGTTGCTCATTTCAGAGACAGCCGTCAGCCCGCGAATGGCAATATCGACACTGGTACCGATATCTCCCGCATCCATCACCTTGGCGATATTCATTGAGCCCAGGTTGCAGGAGATGTCATGCCCTACGTCACGGTAGCCAAGGTCATCATCGTATTGGGTGGGCGTGTTAACCTGCAGGATCTCGGAGCACAGGTTACTCATATTGATGCGCCCGGCAATCGGATTGGCGCGGTTAACAGTGTCTTCGAACATGATATACGGGTAGCCGGACTCGAACTGCAGCTCGGCCAGCGTCTGGAAAAACGCGCGCGCATTGATTTTCTGCTTGCGGATACGCGCATCAGCGACCATTTCGTGATACTTCTCGTTAACGCTGATATCACCAAAGGGCATGCCATAGACCCGCTCAACGTCATAGGGCGAGAACAGGTACATGTCGTCGTTGCGCTTGGCCAGCTCAAAAGTGATATCCGGAATCGTCACACCCAGAGACAGCGTCTTGATGCGAATCTTTTCGTCGGCATTTTCCCGCTTGGTGTCCAGAAAGCGCAGGATATCCGGGTGGTGGGCGTTGAGATACACCGCCCCGGCGCCTTGTCGCGCACCCAGCTGGTTGGCATAGGAGAAAGCATCTTCAAGCAGTTTCATGATCGGGATAATGCCCGACGACTGGTTTTCGATACGCTTGATCGGCGCCCCTGACTCGCGGATATTGCTGAGCAGGAAGGCTACCCCGCCGCCGCGCTTGGAAAGCTGCAGCGCCGAGTTGATCGAACGGCCAATCGATTCCATGTTGTCTTCGATGCGCAGCAGAAAGCACGACACCAGCTCGCCGCGCTGCTGCTTGCCGCAATTCAGGAAAGTCGGCGTTGCCGGCTGAAAACGCCCGCTGATGATTTCATCCACCAGCGACCTGGCCAAAGCCTGATCACCGCGCGCAAGCGCCAGGGCGACCATGCAGACACGGTCTTCATAGCGTTCCAGATAACGTTTGCCATCAAATGTCTTCAAGGTATAGCTGGTGTAATACTTGAAAGCACCCAGGAAGCTTGGAAAGCGGAACTTGTAGGCGTAGGCCTGTTCAAATAATCCCTTGATAAATTCGGCCGAGTACTGGGCCAGGACATTGGCTTCGTAATAGCCCTCTTCCACCAGGTAATCCAGCTTCTCTTCCAGTGAGTGGAAGAAGACAGTGTTCTGATTCACATGCTGAAGAAAGTACTGACGCGCAGCCTCACGATCCTTATCCAGCTGCAACTCACCGTTGGCACCGTAAAGGTTCAGCATGGCATTCAGAGCATGATAGTCCAGCGCACGACGGTCTGGCGCGGCAGCGTCAGGTGCTTGTTGTTGGTCTAGAATTGACGTTTCCAAAATGCATTTACTCCTTCACGAACTCTGATGACATCCTCATCGGTGCCAAACAGCTCAAATCGATACAAAAACGGTACCTGGCACTTTTCGGCAATAATCTGCCCGGCCATTCCAAATGCATCGCCAAAATTGGTATTCCCGGCGGCAATCACGCCGCGGATCAGGCCCCTGTTATGTTCATCGTTCAGGAATTGAATCACCTGCTTGGGAACGGCCCCCTTGGCATGCCCTCCACCATAGGTAGGGGTGACAAGAATATATGGCTGCTCTACCAGTAAGCTGGGTTCCTGACGATTCAGCGGCAATCGCTGAGCATTGAACCCCAGCTTCTGCATAAAACGGTGGGTATTCCCTGACTTGGTGGAAAAATACACCAGCGTGCCTGCCGGCTCGGCTACCGTATCCGCCATCTGCATGACAAGGATCAGGCCAGTGCCTGAATTCGATCCGGACGGAACCCTGACCAGTGCTCTTCACCTGCCACTACGACCGGCAACTGTCGGTAGCCAAGCGCTTCTACCTGCGCTTGGGCGTTGTCTTCGGCGGTGATATCGATGACGGTATATTCAAGGCCCTGCTTATCCAGTGCGCGATAGGTGGCAGTGCATTGAACGCAGGCAGGCTTGCTATAGATCTGGATTCCCATGGCTATTTTTCCTTTTCATCGCAGTGTTTTTCAGGTAAGGCACATCTAGTGCTTCGTATTCTTTGAACGTACAATGCATACTATATATAGATACTGGAAAAATCAAACCAGGCACATGTAGTATTTTTCATCCACAGGTTATTGACAGTTACTACCCAGTATCCTACCCAGGCGCAGCATGCGGACAGCCCGCGGCTTCGCCTTGAAGTCTCATGCAATGACTGAGTTTTTTGTTTTATCCACAAAAAAACCGCCCCCTTCTCAGGGAGCGGTTCTTGATCACGACCTCAGTGCTGAGGTGTCGTCAATCCCGGTTTGGGATCAGGCAATAGCAGCCTGATAGCGACGTTCAACGTCTTCCCAGTTGATGACGTTGTAAAAAGTTTCCACGTAATCAGGACGCTTGTTCTGGAACTTCAGGTAGTAGGCATGCTCCCATACATCCAGACCCAGAACAGGGGTGTTGCCGTGCATGATCGGGCTGTCCTGGTTCAGGGTGTTTTCTACCACCAGCTTTTTCTCAGGCGTAACTGAGAGCCAGGCCCAGCCGCTGCCGAAACGCCCAAGCGCCGCTTTTTTGAAAGCATCCTTGAATGCATCAAAACCGCCCAGCTCGGCATCAATTGCTTTGGCCACATGGCCCTGCGGCTGACCGCCACCCTGAGGAGACATCATTTGCCAGAACATGGAATGGTTGGCATGGCCGCCACCGTTGTTGATGACCGCCTGACGCTTTTCTTCAGGAACTCGATCCAGATTGGCAATCAACTCTTCAACCGGCACATCCTCAAGGCCAGTACCTTCGAGCGCGGCGTTAAGGTTAGTGACATAGGTATTGTGGTGACGCGAATGGTGAATTTCCATGGTCATCGCATCGATGTGCGGTTCAAGTGCATCATAAGCGTAAGGTAGTTCAGGCAATGTATGTGCCATTGTTATCATCTCCTTGCGTGGCTTTTACGAATATCATGGCGTTCAACGACCGGTGCTGTTGTCAATCTCATGAACGCCTTGTCATGAATTCAATGCTTGGCATTTACGCTCTAAAAACTATATGCGGACTGTATGACAGTTTTTCAACTGTTGCAGTCACCATTTTCCGATGTAGTGGCCTGATCATACCGTGCCGCATTGACCGAGTAATTTAGTCAACTATTTAAAGTCTACCTAATTTCTTGGCCAGAAAAAAGCCGCCTCTCTTTGAGAGCCGGCTATTCAGGGAGAGATCTACACACGACAAGCAAAGGCGCGTTGAGCTAAATGCCTTATAGTTTGCTTTCCAGTTCCGGAAGCACCTCGAACAGATCCCCGACCAGACCATAATCAGCCACCTGGAAAATCGGTGCTTCTTCATCCTTGTTGATTGCCACGATCACCTTGGACTCTTTCATACCCGCCAGATGCTGAATGGCACCGGAAATGCCCACAGCAATATAAAGATCCGGCGCAACAATCTTGCCGGTCTGCCCCACCTGCATGTCATTGGGCACAAAACCTGCGTCAACGGCTGCTCGTGAAGCCCCCATGGCAGCACCCAGTTTGTCAGCAATGCCTTCAAGCAGCCTGAAGTTATCTCCATTGCCCATCCCACGACCCCCGGAAACTACCACCTTGGCACCGCCCAGTTCGGGCCGGTCAGACTTGGCCAACGCTTCGCCAATGAAGGTGGACTGGGTGTTTTCCACCACGATATCGATTGTTTCAATACTGGCAGAGCCACCCTCTGCCACGCCATCAAACGCACTGGGGCGAACGGTAATCACCTTGAGGGTATCTTCACTCTTGACGGTAGCAATCGCATTACCCGCATAGATAGGACGCTTGAACGTATCAGCGCTTTCTACCGCTATGATGTCGGAAAGCTGATTGACATCTTTAAGGGCAGCCAAACGTGGCAAGACGTTCTTGCCTGTCGTAGAGGCAGAGGCCAATACATGGGTGTAGTCATCTGCCAGCGCCAATAACAGTTTACCCATTGGCTCTGCCAGCTGATGGGCATAGACAGCGTTATCAGCGACGCGCACCTTGCTAACCCCATCAAGTTTGGACGCTGCGTCAGCCGCTGTCTGCACATTCTCACCCGCCACCAGAACGTCAATATCGCCGCCAATGGCCTGAGCAGCGGCAACAACATTTGCCGTAGCGGCTGCCAGTTGGTCTTCGTGCACATCCGCCAATACCAGAATGCTCATGAATTTGACTCCTGTTTAAAGCACCTTGGCTTCGTTTTTGAGTTTGTCGACCAGCTCATCTACTGAGGCTACCTTCACGCCACCCTGACGCTCTGCGGGCGGCTCAACGCTGACAAGGCTGACCTTGCTGGCCATTTCGACGCCCAGATCTGCCGGTGACATGATATCCAGCGGCTTTTTCTTGGCCTTCATGATATCGGGAAGTTTTGCGTAACGTGGGTCATTCAGGCGCAGGTCAGTGGTGACAATGGCCGGCAAAGAAAGCTCAACGGTTTGCAGCCCCCCGTCGATTTCCCGGATGACCTTGAGCTTTTCACCGTCGACACTGACCTCTGAGGCAAAAGTGCCCTGGGGCAGGTCGGTTAACGCTGCCAGCATCTGGCCCGTCTGATTGTTATCACTGTCGATTGCCTGCTTGCCGAGTAGAACCAGACCGGGCTGCTCTTGCGCCACCAGTTTGGCAAGCGCCTTGGCGGCTCCCAGAGAATCGACCCGCTCATCGGTTTCAACATGAATCGCCCGGTCGGCGCCCAGCGCCAAGGCAGTGCGCAATTGCTCCTGCGCCGCCTTGGGACCAATCGTCACAGCCACCACCTCTGTCGCCACGCCTTTTTCTTTGAGGCGCACGGCTTCTTCAACAGCAATTTCACAAAACGGATTCATGGCCATTTTGACGTTGGTGAGATCAACATCCGATTTATCCGCCTTTACGCGAATCTTGACGTTGTAATCAATGACGCGTTTCACCGCGACGAGTACTTTCATGGAATCCTCGCTTGGCTTTCTGGTAAGCCCTTACTGAAAAGGGTATTCACAAACACTCGACCATTCTTTAGGGCCACTCTTCAAATTCATGCAAGCGTTTGATAGGTTAAACGCTGTAAAACACTTCAAACATGCCACATCTGATCAAGGTGCTACAAGACTCCTATAGCCTAATGCGCCTACGTCCTTGGTATTATCCCGAGTTACCTCGCGCGATGCTGGTTGAATAATTCAGAGGTGACTTTAACCGCTTATTATGCCTATCATGACATAGAAGCTGAAGCAAACGACCGTTTAATCATCAAGTTTATATTTACATAACGTTATAAAATTATGGTTGTGGCGATTGCCTCTCACACAGCCATACTACCAGTTCATCGATTCGCTGGGACCTGTTATAGGAGATGCCGCCGTGGAACACACCGAAGACACTCTCGAACGCGATGTGATGGAAGTTGACGTCGTGATTGTCGGCGCCGGGCCGTCCGG
>NZ_VMQS01000029.1 GCF_007625055.1 Halomonas sp. | reverse complement strand
CAGGGCCTGGCCACATCATGCACCAGCACCAGGTCATCTTCAGCGGCATTCAATGTCTGCAGGGCGTTAAGCACGCTATCCATACGCTCTGTGCCGCCCGACACTCGCTGCCAGCGCTCAAAGGGTACCCAGCCTGGTGAAAACCACTGGTCCTGATCATCCAGGCAAAGCACCAGACGGGCATCCGGCAGTGCCGCGTACAGGCGATGCAGGGTCAAGGCCATAATCGGCATTCCCTGCAGATCAAGGTACTGTTTCGGGATTTCTGCGCCCATGCGTTTGCCTTGGCCAGCGGCAGGCACCACTAGCCAGGTGATCTCGCTCACTCAGGGTTCCTCATCTGTGGAAAGTCATCCAGCGTCACACCCGGCACCCAGAAAAACTGCTCATCGGAGCGCACCATACCCGTATCACTGCGCGCGCGTTCCTCAATGGCATCCAGGCCGGTTTTAAGATCCGCAATTTCGGCGCTCAGCCGGGCATTGCGGTCCCTTAGCGGCGCATTGAAGGCGTCCTGATCGGCGACCCGCTGCTCAACCTTTTTAAGATCATACCAACCGCCGGTCCCCCACCAGAGTTGATATTGAAGCAGTGCGAACACCACCAGGAGTGCCACAACCAACCATTTCCGGGCTGGCCAACGCTCGCTCCCTGTGTCTTCCTTTTGACCCCTGTGCATAATGCCATTCACCTGATTATCAACTGCACGACTAGAAGATTGCCTTCATACAACGATACGTTTGCGTGATGCACAGCATTATGCCACCAAGCAGGATCATCGGCGAGTCGCCGCCCATTTCAGCAGGCTTCTCAGGTGCACCATCATTCAGGCACTTTGAATGGTAAAGCGTCCAGTGCCGCCCGGCGGTATGCCTTGACATGCTGGGCTTCTTCCCGGCAGAACTGCGCTACACCGGCTTCAAGACCCGGGTGCGCGACATAATGCAGCGAACACAGCCGCTGGGGATGAAACCCTCGCACCAGCTTGTGCTCGCCCTGAGTACCTGGGTCAAACAGCGTCAGGCCATGCTCCAGGCAGTACTCGATGCCCTGGTAGTAACATGCCTCGAAGTGCAGGCAGTCCGCGACGACTTCACTCCCCCAATAGCGCCCATACAGGCTCTTATTACCTTTCAGATAAAGGGCAGCGGCGACTGGCCTGCCTTCCAGGTGGGCCTGCACCAGCACAAGGGCATCAGGCATGGCATTACGCAGGCGTTGGAAAAAGTCCAGGTTGAGGTAGGGTGGGCGACCCCGCTCGTGGTAGGTAATCGAATAGCATCGGTAGAAATGTATCAGGGCTTGTGACGTAATCGCCTCGCCTTCCAGACGCTGCAGGGTAAGCCCCTGATCGGCGACCAGACGTCGCTCGCGCTTGATCATCTTGCGCCGCTTGGAGGTCATGGCCGCCAGAAAACCCTCAAAATCCTCGTAACCCTTGTCGCGCCACTGAAACTGAACGCCCTCGCGAGCCATCAACGCTGGCCACTGGCGCTGCCAGGTGCTGACATCAGTCTCGCTACCAAACAGAAAGTGCCAGCTGGAAAGCGCCTCATCATCACAAATGCGTTTCAGCTCACCGGCAAGCACCTCGACAACGGTTTCAACCGCCAACCCTGAAGCCACCAGAATGCGCTGCCCGGGCACTGGCGTATAGGGAATGGCGCTCAATGCCTTGGGGTAATAACGTCCGCCGGCGCGCTCGAGGGCATCCGCCCACGCCCAGTCAAAGACGTACTCACCGTAGGAGTGATATTTACGATAAAAAGGCATCGCGCCGACAAGCGTCCTGCCTCGCCAGACAGCCAGATGCGCGGGTACCCAGCCGGTCTTTTCACACACCGAACCACTGGCTTCCAACGCCTGCAGATAGGCATGACGAAGAAAGGGGTGATCTGCATCTACCAGACTATCCCATTGACTGGCATCTACCTCATCAATACTGGCCAGGGAAGCGCCAGACAAGTCGTCGGCTGATGAACCCGCAGCTGGCCGGGTGAATGTCGACATCGGTGGCTTGCTGCCTTGTGACATGGATTGCCTCCGCCAGAATCGCGCCATAGTCGGATGAAATGATGCCATCAGCATCGGTGAAAAACGTCATTCCTTTTCATCGTCGCCGCTTGCGCCCCTTTTGACAAGACTTCTACAGCTTATAACAACAGCAAAACTATTGATGCTCACAAGCATTTATTACTTTGCTGAACGATTCAACATGACACCTTGCACAGGAAAAGCAGCGCTAGCGCCAGAATGTCCCAAGAGCCCTGCACCGAGCCTGCGGTCGGGTTAAAATGCTGATAGTCTGTCAAGACAGATAACCGCCTTTCAGATGCCGCCCCCTTGGCCAAGGGGCCAGGGTGAGGCGTCGTTGCTGAAGGCATTGAAATCGCTGACGGGACACACCCGTTAAGTGCCATTGGCTGCAGAATCGGCCAAGGCTATCATTATGCCTGACCACGGCCTGCTGAAACATTCGCGCGATGGTGCGCGCACTGGACACCAACCTCTACCTCTAACGGAGACACACTGAATGGCTCACGACCTGATTGAGCGCTTACGCCAACGTCTGGAAGAACTGAATCGCTCCGAGCGTAAGGTCGCCAATGTAATTCTTGAAGACCCGGCCTCCGCCACCAGCCTGAGCATCGCAAGCCTTGCCCAGGCGGCCAGCGTCAGTGAGCCCACCGTCAACCGGTTTTGCCGCAACTTTGGGGCCAAGGGGTTTCCTGATTTCAAGATCAAACTGGCCCAGAGCCTGGCAGGCGGAACGCCGTATGTTACCCGTGCGGTGGAGCCGGACGATTCTGCCAGCCAGTATACCGACAAGATTTTTGACGCCACTATTGCGGCTCTGGACGAAGCGCGCCGCGCGATCGATATGCAAGCCGTCGAGCGTATGGTCGATTACCTTACTCAAGCCAGACAGATTCACTTTTTTGGCCTGGGGGCATCAGGCGCCGTAGCCCAGGATGCCCAGCACAAGTTCTTCCGTTTCAACCTGCCGGTGGTGGCCTATGTGGATGTGCTGATGCAGCGTATGGTGGCGGCTGCCTGTCATACCGGTGATGTGGTGGTAGTGATTTCCTACACCGGGCGCACCCGTGAACTGGTCGATATTGCCCGGGTCGCACGAGAAGCGGGCGCCGTGGTACTGGGCATTACCGCCCCTGCTTCACCGCTGACCAATGAATGCACCGCCACCCTGGAAGTCGCGACCCCGGAAGATACCGACCACTACCTGCCCATGACCTCAAGAATGATCCAGCTGACCCTGCTTGATGCCCTGGCAACCGGGGTCACCCTGCGTCGCGGTGAAGATTTTCTGCCCCATCTGAAGAAGATCAAGGACAGCCTGCGCGACACCCGCTTCCCGGTCAGGAAACCAGGTGGCTGATTAACTGAGGGTGTCAGGCGTTGACCGCCGTTGTCACGGTAATTTCCACCTTGAGTTCATCCGCCGGTAGCGGCGCGCAGACACAGGTACGGGCTGGCGCATAACCGTCTGGCACCCAGGCGTCCCAGACAGCGTTCATGGCGGCAACATCCTCACCGTCTTTCAGGTAAACGGTCGCACTAAGAAGCTGCTCACGGCTGGAACCAATTTCCTTGAGCAGCGCATCCAGCCGCGCCAGCATGCTTTGTGTCTGCTCGGTAATATCCCCTTCGCGTGCGTCCGGCCCTGCCACCTGGCCGCATAGATAGGCGACACCGTTATGAATGACGGCACGGCTCATACGTGTTTTGGTATCGTGACGCAAAACGGTATTGTTTGTGGGTGTCATCGCTCTTACTCCTGGAAGAATATCGTAAATTATCCGCTTCCTGCTTATCAGAAAGACCGGCGGGGCTTTCAGAAACCAATAATATGCAAATCCTGCAAACGCAAAAAAGCCTGGCGAGGAACGCCAGGCTTTCAGATTCGTCTGTAGATTATATATAGACACACTACAGTTTGTGTGGTGCCGGTGGCCAGACTCGAACTGGCACACCCGTAAAGGCGGCGGATTTTGAATCCGCTGCGTCTACCAATTCCGCCACACCGGCAACGAGGCGCATTATACGTTATCTTCCTTGCGGGTCAATCGCATAAACTGACTTTTACTGACGACCCTTACTTTCCCGCCTGACTTTATCAAGCGAAAGCGCTATCCTGTGCGCCCTGTTTTCATTGAAAGAGCTTCGTCATGCAGCGTGCCGATTTTTTCTACGAGCTTCCTGAAGAGTTGATTGCCCGCTACCCTTCCGAGCAGCGCAGCGACTGTCGCCTGTTGCATGTAGACGCTCAGAATGGCCATTTAGCGCACCGCCGTTTTACCGATCTGTTGGACATTCTTGAGCCTGGCGACCTGCTGGTATTCAACGACACCCGAGTAATCCCGGCACGCTTACACGGCCAGAAAGCCAGCGGCGGCAAGGTCGAAATGCTGCTTGAACGCCCGCTGGATGCCTACCGTGGCCTGGCCCATCTGCGTTCCAGTAAATCTCCCAAGCCGGGGACCGAACTGATCTTCGAAGGCAATATTCATGCCGTGGTTGAGGGGCGTCGCGACGCCCTTTTTGAGCTGCGCTTTCTCGGTGAGACACCCATGATCGCGCTGTTGGAAGAGCACGGCCATATGCCGTTGCCGCCCTATATTGACCGCGAGGATGAGCTGAGCGACCGTGAGCGTTACCAAACCGTTTACGCGCGCCGTGATGGCGCGGTTGCTGCCCCCACAGCGGGGCTGCATTTTGACCAGCCTCTGCTCGACGCCCTGGCTGAGAAAGGCATTCAGAGCGCCTTTGTCACCCTGCACGTTGGCGCTGGCACCTTCCAGCCCGTGAGGGTTGAGGATATTCGCGAGCACCCTATGCACAGCGAGTGGGTTGATGTCTCTGAAGCCACCTGCCAGCAGGTTCGCGACGCCCAGACAGCAGGCAAGCGGGTGATTGCCGTTGGCACTACCAGCGTGCGCTGTCTGGAAAGTGCCTGCGCCCAGACAGCAGACGGCAGCATCGCCCCCCTTACCGGCGATACCGATATCTTTATCTATCCCGGCTATCAATGGCATTGCGTTGATGCCCTGATCACCAACTTTCATTTACCTGAATCCACCTTGATGATGCTGGTTTCGGCCTTTGCCGGTTATGACACCATCATGCGGGCATACCGGGTTGCTGTAGAAGAGCGCTACGCCTTTTTCAGCTACGGCGATGCCATGCTGTTGACGCGCTGATCCCTCAGGCTTATCGCCTTTACCGAGACTTTGACGAGTTACCTGATGCGAAATGAATGCTTTATGCGCTTTGAGCGCCTCGCCCGCGACGGTCGTGCTCGTCGCGGCCGCCTACACTTCCCGCGTGGCAGCGTAGAAACCCCCGCCTTTATGCCCGTGGGCACCTACGGTACCGTCAAGGGCATGACACCTGAATCAGTCAAACAGATTGGCGCAGAGATCATTCTCGGCAATACCTTTCACCTTTGGCTGCGCCCTGGCACTGATGTCATTGAAGCGCATGGTGACCTGCATGATTTTGCCCAGTGGGACAGGCCTATCCTGACCGACTCCGGTGGCTTTCAGGTGTTCTCGCTGGGTGAAATGCGCAAGATCACCGAGCAGGGCGTCCACTTTCGTTCGCCGGTCGATGGTGCCAAGGTCTTTATGGGGCCGGAAGAGTCCATGGCCGTGCAACGCTCACTGGGGTCGGATGTGGTGATGATTTTCGATGAATGCACCCCTTACCCGGCCACCTTTGAGGAAGCTGAAACGTCCATGCAACTGTCGCTGCGCTGGGCCAGGCGTTCGCGTGTTGCCCATGGCGACTCGCCTTCGGCATTGTTCGGAATTATTCAGGGCGGCATGCATCCTGAACTGCGCGAGCGCTCCCTGAAAGGCCTGATGGACATCGGCTTTGATGGCCTGGCAATCGGTGGGCTGTCGGTCGGCGAACCCAAGGACGAAATGATCAAGGTGCTTGATTACCTGCCGGACTGGATGCCGGATGACAAACCCCGCTACCTGATGGGCGTCGGCAAGCCGGAAGACCTGGTAGAAGGCGTGCGGCGCGGGGTTGATATGTTTGACTGCGTGATGCCCACCCGCAATGCCCGCAACGGCCATCTGTTTACCCGTCATGGTACGGTCAAGATCCGCAACGCCAAGCATCGCTTTGCGACCGGGCCGCTTGAAGCGGGCTGCGATTGCCATACCTGCCAGCACTTTTCGCGTGGTTACCTGCATCATCTGGATCGCTGCAACGAAATGCTGGGTTCCATGCTCAATACCATTCATAATTTGCGTTATTATCAGCGCGTCATGGCGGATTTGCGCGCGGCTATCGAAGCGGGTACATTGACGACCTTTGTGGAGCATTTTTACGCTGAACGCGGCTTACCAGTGCCCCCCAACCCGAATTAAGGTGCTGTGCGCGTGTGGCGTACTGCACCGGCACTTTCCTACTCACCGTGATTAATCAACTCAGGAGTTGCATTCATGCTGGATTTCTTTATCTCCCCAGCCCACGCTCAGGAAGCAGCCGCCGGCGGCGGTATTGCCCAGATCGTCATGCTGGTCGGCTTTGTGCTGATTTTCTATTTCCTGCTTTGGCGCCCCCAGGCAAAACGCGCCAAGCAGCATAAACAGCTGATCAACAGCATCGACAAAGGTGATGAGATCGTCATCGGCGGCGGTCTGGTGGGGCGTATCACCAAGGTGAGTGATGAGTTCGTTACCCTGGAAGTTTCTGAAGGCACTGAGGTCAATGTGCAAAAGAATGCCATTGCCGCCGTGTTGCCCAAGGGAACCATCAAGTCCATCTGATCTTCCCTTTGCCCCTGCCGGAAAGGTGCCAGCCACCCCGGCAGGGGTGAGAGGGTCACAAAGATGATGAACCATGCCGTGCGTTGCCCAGGTAATGCACGGCATTCCGTTTGACACTGAAGGCAGGGCTTGCATGCTCAACCGTTACCCCCTGTGGAAGTATCTTCTGATATTGGTCATTCTAGTGGCCGGCCTTATTTATTCGCTTCCCAACCTGTTTCCTGAAGATCCCGCCGTCCAGATCAGCACTCGCCAGGCTGACAGCACTCTTAATCAGGACGATATCGAACGCATTGAAGCCTCGCTTACCGACAACGATATCCGCGTAAAATCGACCGAAGCCAACGGTAACCAATGGCTGATCCGCCTGCGTAACAGCAGTGACCAGTTAGCCGCCCGCGACCTGATCAGCGAGCAGCTCAGTGAAGATGCCACTGTCGCGCTTAATCTGGCAGAAGCTACCCCTGGCTGGCTGCGCGCTTTATCAGCTTCGCCCATGACGCTCGGGCTCGACCTGCGCGGTGGTGTCCACTTCCTGCTTGAAGTGGACATAGACGCAGCCGTCACCCAGCGCCTTGAAGTCAATGCCAGCGCCATGCGTGAGCTGCTGCGCGATGAACGCATTCGCTACCGGGATACCGAGATTGACGGTCGCACGCTTTCCCTGGCCTTTGTTAATGACGAAGACCGCACTGAAGCACGCACCTTGATCAGCCGTGAATTTCCTGACTTCGAATACGCCAGTGAAGGCGATGGGCGCGGCGCTCGCCTGCTCATGACCATGAGCGAGCAAACCGTCACCGAGATCCAGGATTACGCCATCAACCAGAACCTGACAACCCTGCGCAACCGTGTCAATGAGCTGGGAGTTGCCGAGCCGTTGGTGCAGCGTCAAGGGCCCAACCAGATTGTGGTCGAGTTACCCGGCGTTCAGGACACCACGGCTGCCAAGCGGATTGTCGGCGCCACCGCCAACCTGGAATTTCGTCTGGAGGCCCGCTCGGACACTCCTGACCGGGAAACCGAGGAGTATACGTTCCGAAATGATCCCAGCCGCACGGCGACCCTGATGCGCGATGTCATCATTAGCGGCGACCGGGTATCCAGCGCCAATCATAGCTTTGATGAAAATGGCCGACCCCAGGTCAATATCGACCTGGATGGCACCGGCGGCACCCTGATGAATCGTGCCACGCGCACCAATATCGGACGCAACATGGCGGTGCTGTTCATAGAGCACAAGAGCGAAGAACGTACCGTCACTGACCCGGAGACCGGTGAAGAAACCACGGAGCGTGAGCCTTACGTTGAGCGCGGCCTGATCAGCCTGGCGACCATCCAGAGCGCGCTGGGCAACAGTTTCCGGATTACCGGGCTTGACTCTGCCAATGAGGCGGCTGACCTGGCACTGCTGCTGCGTTCAGGCTCATTGGCAGCCCCCATTTACTTTGCCCAGGAACGCACGATTGGCCCAAGCCTTGGTCAGGAAAATATCGAGCGTGGCATCCTCTCCGTACAGATCGGGCTGCTGTTGGTGGTGCTGTTCATGCTGGTGCGTTACAAGATGTTTGGCGTATTTGCCAACGTGGCACTGGCACTCAACCTCACCCTGCTGGTGGCCGTCATGTCGATGCTGGGCGCCACCCTGACCCTGCCAGGCATTGCCGGTATCGTACTGACACTCGGCATGGCCGTGGATGCCAACGTGCTGATATTCGAACGTATACGTGAAGAGCTGCGTAATGGCTTATCGGTACAACAGGCAATCAACGCGGGTTATGAGCGCGCCTTCACGTCTATCGTGGATGCCAATATCACCACCCTGCTGGTCGCTATCATTCTGTTTTCCATCGGTACCGGGCCGGTCAAGGGCTTTGCCGTAACGCTGTCCATCGGCATCCTGACCTCACTGTTTACCGCGCTGCTGGTCACACGTGCCATGGTTAACCTGACCTACGGCGGCAAACCCGTTAAAAAGCTGTGGATCTGATCGCAGCGTTTGGCACAGATTTCAAGAGGTGATAATGAAACCCATCACGGATAGGCAGATCGACTTCATGGGACGCCGCAAACTGGCCTTTATTGTGTCAGCGGCAGCCCTGTTGATCTCGATCATTGCGATCTTTTTTCTACAGCTCAACCTGGGACTGGATTTTACCGGCGGCACCCTGATTGAAGTTCGTTACGCCGATGCGCCGTCGCTGGACGCCATTCGCCAACTGCTTGAAGAGCAGGGTTTCCGCGACGTTGCCGTACAGACCTTTGGTGCCTCGACCGAGGTACTGATTCGTCTGCAGCAGGCGTTCGACCCCGACGTGGGTGATCAGGTGGTCAGCTTACTGAGAGACAGCGGTACAGACGTGGATCTTGTACGCGCCGAATTTGTTGGCGCCCAGGTGGGCGATCAGCTGCGCGACCAGAGCGGCATGGGCATGCTCGTCGCCCTTGGCGTGGTGATGCTCTATGTGGCCTTTCGCTTTCAATACAAGTTTGCGGTTGGCGCCCTGATGGCCCTCTTGCATGACGTAACGATCGTTATCGGCCTCTTTGCACTTTTCAACATCGAGTTCGACCTGACTGTTCTGGCCGCCATACTGGCGGTGATCGGCTATTCATTGAACGACACTATTGTGGTCTATGACCGCATACGTGAAGCCATTCGCACGTCGCAGATTGATGACATGCCGGCCATTTTCAATGAAGCAATCAACGCCACGCTTTCACGCACATTGGCCACCTCGGGTACCACCTTGCTGGTGTTGCTGGCGCTGCTGCTGTTGGGCGGCGACATGATCGAGAACTTTGCCCTGGCCCTGCTGATTGGCGTGGTGATTGGCACCTTCTCCTCCATCTACATTTCAGGTGCCTTGCTGCTGCCATTGCGTCTTAAACGAGAAGATCTGATCACGGCGCGCAAGGAAGACGAGGAGGAAGAGGAATTGCCTTGAATCAGTCTTGACCTGATGCCTGATGTCGAGTGAGACAAGCTATCAGGCGCTAAAAAAAACGCCCTGCGGAGTAAGACTCCTCAGGGCGTTTTTACGCGTGACAGGCTGGTGTGACACGAACCTTTCCAGACAAGCCGCCGGCCTGTCAGACGGTTATCAGCCGCGTTTCAGAAATGTGGTGCCAACTGCTTGATCAATGCCTTGTAAAGGCGCGGGCCCGCTGCCATCAAGGCACCTTCGGCACTGATTGACGGCTTACCATCAGGCGCACCGATTAATGCACCGGTCTCTTTGAGAAACAGGGTTCCAACCTGCATATCCTGTTCTTCAATACCCAGCACAAAGGCGCTATCAACGCGACCAGTGGCCACTTCACAGATGTCCAGCAAGCCAGTGCCTGTGGCAATCAGGGTTTCCAGCTGCGGCGCCAGCTGCTGGGTGAGCGTCAGGTAAGCAGGTAAATGACGCGCTCGTAACCAGCTTTCTGGAAGACTCATTGCACTGCGTGTTCCAGCCACTGCCGTGGGCTTGCTGACCCGCATCCGCTTGCCGTTGTATTGCGCACCGCGGCCTCGGCTGGCGATATATTCGTCATCAGCAAAGGGGGCGAGGATGACCGCATGTTCCGGGCGGTTCTTCACCAGACACACCACCGATAGCGCAAAACCTTTACCCGCTACTGCCAGGTTGGAGAACCCGTGCATGGGCTCGATTTTCCAGACGACATCGGCCCCTTCATCCACGCCTGTCCTATGGTCAGTATAGCGGCCTACCACGCCATGCTGCGGATAACCACGCTCAAGTTGCTGCACAATTGTGGCTTCTGCCTTGCGTGCAGCTTCTTCAAGCAAACGCTCAAGGTTGGCTTCATCGTGAGCATTTTCGATGCGCTCACGGATACGTAAAAATTGCTCGACAGCGCTACGCGCAGCACGCAGGGTAAACTGAACCATTGGATTCATGAGAGGGCCTTTATGCGAACTTCCAGCCTCTCCTTGAAAACGGGATTCAAGGAGAGCTCTAAAGAACAGAAATGTTAAAGAACGAATATTCTCAACGGCGGCAAGCTCTGCCGTTGCGTGCACGCATTCTAACAGAGCCCCCTTCAGCTCGCCATGCGCTTTATAGCATCGGCCGTCATTCGTGCTAGAATTTTACCTGGCCCGTCATTTTCTTGAGTCATAACCGCTAGCCCCGTTTATCAGCTCATCAACGCCATTTCCTTCACCTGTTCCTAACGCGGATCCCACTATGCTTGATCGTCTGCGCATTGTTCTTATCGGTACCAGCCATCCTGGCAATATCGGCGCCGTTGCCCGCGCCATGCACAATATGGGATTGAGCGACCTCGCTCTGGTCGCGCCGCGCTGCGAGGTAATTCACCAGGAGAGCATTTCACGTGCCTCTGGTGCTGACCATCTGCTGCACAGTGCTGCCCGGCATGCAACGCTCGAAGACGCCGTGGCTGACTGCACCCTCACCGTGGGTGCCAGCGCCCGCTCGCGCACCCTGCCCTGGCCAATGGTGTCTCCACGGGAACTGGCAGAGCGCCTGCCCTCGGAATGCCAACCGCCTGCTTCGCGCGTCGCTCTGGTGTTCGGACGTGAAGACAGCGGACTGACCAACGCCGAACTACAGCGCTGCAATGCCCATATACACATCCCTACCAACGCTGATTTCAGCTCACTCAACCTTGCCGCTGCCGTGCAGGTGGTTGCCTACGAGTGCCGTCTCGCCTGGCTTTCAACACACACTGCGACTGAACCCTCAACATTGCATGAGGATACGCTGGCCTCTCACGCTGACCTGGAACGCTACTTTGAGCACCTGGAACGCACCCTTGTCGCCATCGAGTTTCATGACCCGGCAAAACCGCGCCAGCTGATGGCACGATTACGCAGGCTCTACCTGCGCGCAAGGCCAGAACAGATAGAACTCAATATACTGCGCGGAATATTGACCGCCACCGAAAAGCAGACGGCCAGGCGACAGGTCACCCAGGACACATCGTCGACGCATGATTGAGCTGGCTTGAATCGCGCTATGTCTGCCCTCACCATGAAGATTCGAGTTATTCTAAACTCCTTCTTAACGACTGACATCGCGCTGCTTGACCTGGCCGGTGACATGTATCGATAACCACGATAGGACTACCGCATGTTTGAACGCCTGCGTGAAGATATCAACAGTGTGTTTGACCGCGACCCGGCGGCGCGTAATTTCATGGAGGTGCTTACCAATTATCCGGGCCTGCATGCCCTGCTGCTGCATCGGCTGAACCACTGGCTGTGGAAAAAGAAGGCCAAATGGCTGGCGAGAACACTTTCTACGTTTTCCCGCTGGCTGACCGGTGTCGAGATTCACCCTGGCGCCACTATTGGGCGGCGTTTTTTTATTGACCATGGCATGGGCGTGGTGATTGGAGAAACAGCGGTCATCGGTAATGACGTCACGCTTTACCACGGGGTGACCCTGGGCGGAACCAGCTGGAATAAAGGGAAACGCCACCCTACCCTTGAAAATGGCGTGATTGTGGGTGCTGGCGCCAAGATTCTGGGCCCCTTCACCGTCCGGGCAGGCGCCAAGATTGGTTCTAACGCCGTCGTCACCAAGGAAGTACCGGCAGGTGCAACCGTCGTCGGCATTCCCGGCAAGATCGTCAAGCGCGCCGACCCTGATGTAGAAGAGGAACTTGATATCGACCCTGCACGGCGGGAAGCTATTCACGCGAAATTCGGCTTTGATGCCTATGGCGTCAGCCAGGACATGCCCGACCCGGTGGCGCGCTCCATGCAGGCCATGCTTGATCATATGCATGCGGTGGATGAGCGGATCGAGCGGATGTGCTCAACGCTTTCGAAGCTGGACGCCAGCTATCGTGGAAGTCAATTGCCAGAACTGCGCGATGAAGACTTCGCTGACGTGCTTGAAGAAGCCGATAGCGGCTGTCCGCCACAGTCGACTCAGGACAAGCCAGCGCATCACTTTAGCGATACTGACATCCATGATACAGAAGGCAAGGCTACTGGCACCCATACGACGCCCTCAAGTAAAGGTTGACCAAAGCAGTCGGGCTTTCCCATAATGGCATCACTATTGTTATCCAAGGTGTCGCCATGCGATTAACGACCAAAGGCCGCTATGCGGTGACCGCCATGCTTGACCTGGCGATCAACGCGGGCATCAGCCCCACCAGCCTGGGCGATATTTCGCAACGTCAGGGGATTTCGTTGTCATACCTTGAGCAACTGTTTGCCCGTTTGAGGCGTGCAGGCCTGGTCAAGAGCGTCCGCGGCCCTGGCGGTGGTTATCTGCTGGCACAACAGGCCAGTGAGATCAGTGTTTCCCTGGTGATTGATGCAGTCGATGAAACCGTTGATGCCACTCGCTGCCAGGGGCTCTCTGATTGCCAACAAGGCGACACCTGCCTGACCCATCACCTGTGGTGTGAGCTGTCCGGTCAGATACGCCAGTTTCTTGATGACGTCACGCTGGAACAGCTGTTGCAGCGCAACGACGTTCAACAGGTGGCGTCTCGCCAACAGGCTCGGCTGGATGCCGGTATTTTTGCCTCAACGCCATAATCACAGCGCGCCTATCACAGAGTGTTTCATGTCTTCCACGACTAACCGCCCCATTTATCTTGATTACGCGGCCACTACTCCAGTGGATGAGCGCGTGGCAGCCGTGATGCAACGCTATCTGACGGTTGATCAGCTGTTTGCCAATCCGGCCTCGCGCAGTCATATGTCCGGCTGGCAGGCGGAGCAGGCGGTGGAGCATGCGCGGCGCCAGGTGGCTGATACCATCAACGCCGACCCGAGAGAAATTGTCTGGACCAGCGGGGCAACAGAAGCCGATAACCTGGCCATTACCGGTTTCATGCGAGCCAATCGGGAACGTGGGCGCCATTTGGTCACTTCCATCATCGAACATAAAGCCGTAGTGGACACCGCCAAGGCACTGGAGGGCGAAGGCGTAGAAGTGACCTGGCTCAGGCCGGGCAATGATGGCTGCATAACGCCTACACAACTGCAGGAGGCCATGCGCGATGATACCGCTCTGGTCTCCTTGATGGCGGTCAATAACGAGCTTGGCAGCATCAATGATATCAAGGCGCTTGCTGACGTTGCCCATCAGTCCGGCGCCGCCTTTCATACCGATGCCGCTCAGGCCATTGGCCGCATCGAGCTGGATGTCGTTGCCCAGTCGGTAGATCTGATGTCACTTTCCGGGCACAAGGCCTATGGCCCCAAGGGTGTGGGTGCCCTGTATGTCAAACGGGATCCCTCGTGGCGAATCGACGCCTTGATTCACGGCGGTGGACATGAACGCGGCATGCGCTCCGGCACCTTACCGACGCATCAGGTTGCCGCCATGGGAGAAGCTTTTGCGATCGCGCAGCAACAGAGTGGAGAAGAGCAGCAGCGCATCGCCCTCCTCAGGCAGACGTTTTTTGACGGCCTGGAACAGATTGGTGGCGTCTTTCTGAATTCCCCCGTTGACAATGCGGTACCCAATATTATCAACGTTGCGTTTGATGGCGTCGAAGCAGAGCCCTTGCTGATGGCGCTACGCGATATTGCGGTATCCACCGGCTCTGCCTGTAACTCAGCCAGTGTGGATCCGTCCTATGTCCTGACGGGGATAGGCATTCCGCGCAGACTGGCATTGGCATCTCTGCGTTTCAGCCTCGGGCGTTACACCACCCAGGACGACATTGCGCATACCCTGCGCGTGTTGAACCACGCTGTCGAAGGCTTACGCTAATATTTTCAGGAGATCATCATGGCATCATTAACCATCACACCCGCCGCAGCCGAACAGATCCACCACGTTCTTGATGAACGCGGCAAAGGGCTGGGGCTTAAAGTGTCCGTCAAGCCCAGTGGTTGCTCGGGCTTTAGCTATGTCCTCGATTTTGCAGATGAAGCGGATGCTGCAGATGTCAGCTTCGAAGCCCATGGCGCCAGAGTATTTGTCGACCGTGAAGCGCTGGAGATGCTCGATGGCAGCGAGGTCGACTTCGTTAACGAAGGACTCAACCGCTATTTCCGCTTCAACAACCCCAATATCAAGGATGAGTGCGGCTGTGGTGAAAGCTTTACTGTTTAGATCGCCAACACCCTACGCCCGTATTCATTACCGGCGGGAAACGCTATAATCGTCTCGCGCAGTTCAGGGGTACCGGCTGCCGACCATTTCTACATGCCGCTCTGGTCATCCAGGGCGGTGATTTCTGTTATAGCCTTTTCAGGAGATCCACATGGCGACTGAACGCACGCTTTCTATTATAAAGCCCGACGCCGTAGCCAAGAACGCCATTGGCGATATCATTGCCCGCTTTGAAAAAGCTGGCCTCAAGGTAGTGGCTGCCAAAATGCTGCACCTTTCTGAAGAAAAAGCCGGCGGCTTCTATGCCGAACACAAAGAGCGCCCTTTCTTCAAGGATCTGGTTGGCTTCATGACGTCTGGTCCAGTCGTGGTTCAGGTACTTGAAGGTGATGATGCAATTAGTAAAAATCGCGAACTGATGGGTGCCACCAACCCGAAAGAAGCCGCTCCCGGCACCATTCGCGCTGAATTTGCGGAAACGATTGATGCTAACGCTGTCCATGGTTCTGATTCACCGGAAAGCGCCGAGCGTGAAATTACCTATTTCTTCGGCAACGACGAAATCTGCCCGCGCTAAGCAGGCAGTCAAGCGCCGTCCCAACGCCTGTTGCCGGCCATTTTCGCGGGGGCCCAGCCCCCGCCTCTTCTCTGAACGCTGACCATCATGACCACCACTGCTGCCCAATCTGATCCTGCTGTATCGTCACACATGCCAGAGCAAACGCCGACGGCTGAATCCACCCCACAACGCCAGAACCTGCTGGGGATGTCCCGCGAGCAGATGGAAGCTTTCTTCCTGGCCATTGGCGAAAAGAAATTTCGCGCCAGCCAGATGATGAAATGGATCCATCATGAAGGCTGTGACGACTTTGCAGCGATGACCAACCTTTCCAAGCCACTGCGCGAAAAGCTGGCCCGGCTAGCTGAGGTTCGCGGCCCAGGGGTTGTTTATGAGGGCGCTTCCAACGATGGCACGCGCAAATGGGTGCTGGAAGTGGAAGATGGCAGCTATGTCGAAACCGTGCTGATCCCTGCGGATAATGGCAAGCGTAGAACCCTGTGCGTTTCTTCACAGGTCGGTTGCTCTCTGGACTGCAGCTTCTGCTCCACTGGCAAACAGGGCTTTCAGCGCAATCTGACCGCTGCTGAAATCATTGGCCAGGTATGGGTGGCGCAAAGAAGTGTCGGCCCACGCCGGGATTCAGGCAACCGCCCGGTAACCAATGTGGTAATGATGGGCATGGGCGAGCCGCTGCTCAACTATGATAACGTAGTGCCCGCCATGAAACTGATGCTTGATGATAATGGCTATGGGCTTTCAAAGCGCAGGGTTACCTTGTCCACATCCGGGGTAGTGCCGATGATCGACAAACTGGGCGATGACATTGACGTTAGCCTGGCGATCTCCCTGCATGCGGCCAACGATGAGCTGCGCACAGAACTGGTTCCTCTCAACCGCAAATATAATATCCGGTGCTTGATTGATGCCTGCCATCGCTATCTGTCCAAGTGTGCTGATAACCGCCTCATCACGATTGAGTATACCCTCATCAAGGACGTCAATGATCAGCAGCAACATGCCGAAGAGCTGGCGACACTGCTTGATGAACTGCCTTGCAAGATCAACCTGATTCCGTTTAATCCATTTCCTCATTCAGGTTATGAAAAACCCTCACGCAATCAGTGTATGCGTTTTCAACAATGGCTTTACGACCTGAAGCATACGGCTACCATTCGCACCACCCGCGGTGACGATATCGATGCCGCCTGCGGCCAGCTGGTCGGCCAGGTCAAAGATCGCACCAAACGTCATGCCCGTTATATTCAGTCAATCCAGATCGATGCCGATTAGGCTGACAATAATAGCCTCTGGCACACGGCTTCATCAGGCAGAGACTTGACTTACGCTTTACTCAGCGCTTTGATGGATACATTTTGACGGCTCACCCTGCACTGAGGATAACGATGATCAATCCACGCAGATGTCATCTCCCCCCTTCCGGGGCACTGCTGACGGCGCTATTGATCACGCTGTGGTTATCCGGCTGTGCGGTAAATAACGATATGACGGCCCAGCAGCGTCCTGAGGCCGCAGACGCCTACACCGAGCTGGGCGTGGCCTACCTTGAACGTGACAACCTGCGCCGCGCGCTGGACGCCTTGAACCGCGCGCTGGAAATTGCGCCCGAGCATGCCGAAGCACTTCAGGCACAGGCGTTGGTGTATCAACGTCAGGGGGAAATGGTGCTTGCCAGAGAGCACTTCCAGAAAGCCCTTCAGAATGCGCCGGAATTTACACAGGCACGCAATAATTTTGCTGCCTTTCTGTATGAACAGGGGGATTACGAGGCGGCTTGCGAGCAGCTTGAAACGGCTTCTCAGGACGCCAACTACCCCCGCCGTTCGCAGCTTTTTACCAATTTAGGACAATGCTATATTGCGCAGGACCAGATTGACCTGGCGCGCAAGGCGTTACAGCGCGCTCAGCAGATAGACCCGCGCTATTCGCGCAGTTATTACCTTTTAGCAGAACTAGAGTTTTCACAGGGCAATGAATCACCGGCCTGGCAGTCCATACAGACCTATTTACAGTTGGCGACGCCAGACCGCGAGGCACTGCAGATGGCCATTGATATCGCCTATAGTCATGGTGAAGACAGCATAGCAGACGACTACCGGCGTCAGCTCGACCAAATCGAATAATGTTGCCATAAGCCCTGTTCACCGCTTATTTATTGAAGGATGCTCATCTATGAGCGAGACACACACATCAGAACAATATAACCAGACGTCCACGGCTTCTCCCGGTGAGCAACTCAAGCATCAACGGGAACAACTCAATCTTTCTGTCGAAGAGGCGGCCGAAGCGCTGCATTTGCGCCCGGCTGTCATCAAAGGGCTTGAGCACGACAATTACGATGAAATTCCGGTGCCGACCTACCGTCGTGGTTACCTCCGCGCTTACGCCAAGTATTTGAATGTCGATGAGACGCGGGTACTTGATGCCTACAAGGCACGCCATGGCAGCCAGGAAACAGTGGAACGCAAGGTCACGCCCGTATCGGTCAAGAAACCCCCTTCACGCCTTGGTGATGTGCTTTTCAAACTGGTCACTCTGGCGGTTATTCTCGGTCTGATTGCCGTTACCGTGATGTGGTGGCAAAGCCGAGGTGGAAGCAGCCCCCCGGGACTGGAAGGCACGTCTCAACTCAGCGCTGAAGACGAAAGCTCTGTCGCCAGCAATTCGGATGCACTAGAGGCGGATAGCAGCACTTCTACAACCACGACGACTGATGCAGATCAGCAATCAGAAAATGCCAGCTCTGCCGGGGATGAACCCGATGCCTCGCTGAATGATTCAATGCCTTCAACGCTGGCTGATGAGCCTGCTGAAGACACGGCTAATGTTGCATCGCCCCTGCAAGACACTGAAGCTGAACAGGTCAGTGCGGATGCTGACACGGCCATGCAGGACGCTGACCTGCCCGCCAACAATGAGCAGAATGATGTCCAGGCGGATGCAGGACAGGCAGGCGACGAACGGCTTGACGAGGAGGCCCTGGGGGACATTGAGACCCCGGCTAGCACCCCGCAAACGTCCGATACAGACGCAACAGACGCAACAGACGCAACAGACGCAACAGACGATAACACCACCGATAACGTTGGCAACCGCCTTGAACTCACCTTCAACCAGCAGTCCTGGACCGAGATCTTTGATGCCAATGACCAACGTGTTTTTGTGGGTCTTCAGGAACCTGGCACGTCAGCAACCGTTGAAGGAGAGCCCCCCTATCGGCTGACAATCGGTAACTCCACTGGCGTTGAATTGCGCTACCAGGGTGAGGCCGTCGATCTTGGCGAGCGCGCCGGTGCCAACAACGTTGCCCGCTTTACATTAGGAGAGTAGATCACCGTATGCATGCCCCATCCCCGATCAAACGTCGTCACTCACGCCAGATTCATGTCGGTCAAGTCGCCGTCGGTGGAGATGCGCCTATCTCTGTGCAGAGCATGACCAACACTGACACACTGGATGTCGCTGCCACTGTCGCCCAGATTCGCCAACTGGAAACCGCCGGCGCAGATATTGTGCGGGTCTCGGTGCCTGATATGGATGCTGCCGAAGCCTTTGGCAAGATCAAGCGAGAAGTTCAGTTGCCCTTGGTGGCCGACATTCATTTTGATTACAAGATTGCCCTGCGCGTGGCTGAGCTTGGTGTAGATTGCTTGCGCATCAACCCCGGCAATATTGGCCGTGAAGAGCGTGTCCGCGCGGTCGTCAGTGCCGCTCGCGACAACGGCATCCCGATTCGCATCGGGGTGAATGCCGGGTCCCTGGAAAAAGATCTGCAAAAGAAATACGGCGAACCGACACCCGCGGCGCTGGTTGAATCTGCCATGCGGCATATCGATCACCTTGACCGCCTTGATTTCCAGGAATTCAAGGTCAGCGTCAAGGCCTCGGATGTGTTCATGGCCGTAGCGGCTTATCGAGATCTGGCCAGCCGCATCGAACAACCCCTGCATCTGGGTATAACCGAAGCGGGTGGACTACGCTCAGGTACGGTCAAGTCCTCAATTGGCCTGGGCATGCTGCTGATGGATGGGATCGGTGACACTATCCGTGTTTCCCTGGCAGCAGACCCGGTAGAAGAAATCAAAGTCGGCTTTGATATGCTGAAAAGTCTCAAGCTGCGTTCCAAAGGGATCAACTTTATTGCCTGCCCAAGCTGCTCGCGTCAGAACTTTGATGTCATTGACACCATGAACCAGCTGGAGGAACGACTGGAAGACATCATGACACCCCTTGATGTGTCGGTGATTGGCTGCGTGGTCAATGGCCCGGGAGAAGCCAAGGAAACCGATATTGGCCTGACCGGTGGGTCACCCGCCAACCTTGTCTACGTTGACGGCAAACCTGCTACCAAGCTGCGTAACGATCATCTGGTTGATGACCTTGAGCGCCTGATTCGCGATAAAGTGCATGAAAAAGAACAGCGCGAACAGGATACGATTGCCCGAAGTTGACAGCGGCCCACGCAACATTGTCATCCCCCTCGCGACAGGCTGCCTGTTGGCCACTTGCCGCCCTTCAACAGTGTCTGACAGTTTTTATCCGGCTATCAGAACACAATGGAATTAACTGAACCGTCTTTGCAGATAAAGACAACCAAGGAGTCATCATTGAGCCAGCCTGCTGCCAAGTCTGCCAAGAAAATCCAAGCCATCCGGGGCATGAACGATCTGCTGCCCGGAGACAGCCCTCGCTGGCAGTTCTTCGAAAGCAAGGTTCGCCAGCTAATGGCGCGTTACGGTTTCGACGAGATCCGCACACCGATTGTGGAGCAGACAGCCTTGTTCGCTCGCTCGATTGGCGAGGTCACCGATATCGTCGAAAAGGAAATGTACACCTTTGAAGATAGAAATGGCGACAGCCTGACCCTGCGTCCCGAAGGCACTGCCAGCTGTGTCCGAGCGGCCATGGAACACGGCCTGCTGCACAACCAGACACAGCGGCTGTGGTACCAGGGGCCGATGTTTCGCCATGAACGGCCACAAAAAGGACGCTACCGCCAGTTCCACCAGGTCGGCGTAGAAGCCTATGGCTTTGAAGGCCCGGATATCGATGCCGAAGTGATTTTACTGTCAGCACGCCTTTGGCAGGAGCTTGGTCTTACCCAGCACGTGACCCTGGAGCTTAACTCACTGGGTTCAGCCGAGGCCCGTGCGGCTTATCGTGAGACATTGGTAGGCTACTTTGACCAGCATCGTGAGATTCTGGATGAAGACTCCCTGCGACGCCTTTCCAGCAACCCACTGCGAATTCTCGATTCCAAGAACTCTGCCATGGCCGAGATGCTGGAAAACGCACCGCGTCTGATCGATCACCTGGATCAAGCGTCCCGGGACCACTTTGAACAACTCAAGGCCATGCTTGATGCAGCGGGCATTCACTACGTGATTAACCCTCGGCTGGTGCGTGGCCTGGATTACTACTGCCGCACAGTCTTTGAGTGGACAACAGACGCCCTGGGCAGTCAGGGTACGGTCTGTGCGGGTGGCCGCTATGATGGCCTGGTGGAGCAGCTTGGCGGCAGACCCACCCCGGCCGTCGGGTTTGCGATGGGCATCGAACGTCTGATCCTGTTGCTGGATACCTTGCACCTGGTGCCTGAAGAAGCATTAGGCGGCTGCGATATCTACCTGCTCCCCATGGATGACGCCGCGACATTCAACGCTCTCACCCTCGCCGAGCAGTTACGCAGTCAATTGCCTGAACTACGTTTGCAACTGCATTGCGGCGGCGGCAGCTTCAAGAGCCGCATGAAGAAAGCGGATAAAAGCGGCGCAAGGATTGCCTTGCTGATTGGCGAGGAAGAACGCCAGACAGAGACTGTTACGCTCAAATTCCTGCGCGAAGAACGTGCCCAGCAACGTCACCCTCAGTCAGTGCTGAAGGAACTGTTGCACGACCTGATTGCCTGATACACCGATTTCCTGACCCATGCGCCCAAACGCCATGACATATGACAGATAAGGAGGCCGCCCATGGCGGAGCTGAGAACAGAAGAAGAGCAGCTGGAAGCCATCAAACGCTGGTGGAAAGACAATGGGACCTCGCTCATTGCCGGCGTTGCCATTGCAGCGGCGGGCGTGTTTGGCTGGAATGCCTGGCAAAACTACCAGGACAATCGCGCTGAAGCCGCGTCAGTTCGCTACCAGGAACTGGTCAACCTGACCACCACCAACGCCAACGATGAGGCTATGCTGGACCAGGCCCGTGAACTGGCCACGGAAATCACCGACGAGTATGACGGCACGCTATACGCCGAGCTTGCCCAGTTGCTTGACGCCCGTCTGGCGGTTCAACAGCAGGATCTTGAGGGTGCTTCCCGCGCCCTTGAGCAGCTGATTGAAGACTCCTCGCGTCTTTACGTACAGAGCCTGGCACGCCTGCGTCTGGCGCGCCTGGCGATTGCCGGTGACGAACCACAGGAGGCGCTTGATCTACTGGAGCAACCTATAGTTGACGCTCTGGCCGCACAGCGTGACGACCTGCGTGGCGATGCTCATTTTGCGCTCGACCAACACGAAGATGCCAGAAATGCCTGGCAAAATGCCTTGACACTGGCACAGGAACAGAGTCAACCGCTTTACGGCGTACAGCTTAAACTGGATGACCTCGGCACCAAGGAGACTGCGCTATGACCGCCCCCTCATGTCAACTCCAAGGCTCTTCACGCTCACGTTTACCGCACGTGCTGCGTCTGGCGCTGGGCGCCAGTATCGTGGCTCTGTTGAGCGGTTGTGCCAGTAACAGCGCGCCTGTCTATACGCCCAAGGAATTGCAGGCATTTGACGCCAGCGCTGAACTGGAAGAACGCTGGAGCACCCGCGTAGGCAATGGCCTCGGCCGAGCCCGTTACCCGATAGCCCCTGCCCGTGACGGCAACCGTCTGTTTGCTGCTGACGCAAAAGGGGTGGTTGCCGCCTACAGCGCAGACAACGGCGAGCGCCAGTGGGAAGTGGATCTGGATACCGCCATTTCCAGCGCATTGAATGCGATTGCCGGTGAGCTTTACCTGGGCACTCGCAACGGCGAAGTGCTGGCACTCGACCAGGAAGACGGTAGCGTCCAGTGGCGTTCACAGGCTTCCAGTGAAGTGCTTGCGGCACCCCAGGCCAATCAGCAAATGTTGGTTGTACAGAGTACTGACGGGCGCATTACAGCATTGAACCGATCCAACGGCGATCAGTTATGGACCCATAGCAGTCAACTCCCTGCCTTGACTCTGCGAGGCACGGGTACGCCCCAGACCATTGAACCAGTGACCTTTGTAGGCTTTTCCAACGGCCGTCTGGCCACCCTGGACAACCGCAATGGCCAGCCTCTCTGGGAGCAGCAGATTGCAACACCCAGCGGTCGTAGCGATGTCGAACGCCTGGTTGATCTTGCCGGCCAGCCGGTCATCACCCCGGATGGCCGGCTATTCGTGACCAGTTACAACGATCAGGTGGTTGCTCTCGAAGCGCTGCGCGGCGACGTCATTTGGTCACGTTCGTTGTCCAGTCGCCATACCCCTGTACTCGTAGGCGACCTGCTGTTTATCGCTACGGATGACAGTCATGTGGTTGCCCTGACCGCTGACAACGGCCAGGAAGTCTGGCGTAACACCGACCTCGAAGGCCGTTGGATAACCGCTCCTGCATTTGCCGATGGCCATCTGGTGTTCGGTGATTATGAAGGTTACCTTCATCTTATTGATGCCCGCGACGGCGAACTGGCCGCACGCCAGGAAATCGATGATGCTGGCATCAGCGTCCGCCCGGTCACCGATGGCAGCACTATTCATGTCCAAGCCGACAATGGTCGCCTGGAAACTCTGGAAGTCACTCAATGACACCTGTGATTGCCCTGGTTGGCCGCCCAAATGTGGGCAAGTCAACCTTGTTTAACCGCCTGACCCGCTCTCGCGATGCGCTGGTTGCTGATTTTCCTGGCCTGACACGTGACCGCAAATATGGCAACGGCATGCTGGGTGGCAAGGCCTACACGGTCATTGACACCGGTGGTATCAGTGGTGACGAGGAAGGCATCGATGCCGCCATGGCCGAACAGTCGCTGGCGGCCATTGATGAAGCTGACATCGTCATGTTTCTGGTGGATGCCCGCGCCGGACTCAACGTGGCGGACGAGGCCATCGCCAACCACCTGCGCGTCAACCAGAAAAAAACCTGGTTAGTGGTCAACAAGACCGATGGCCTGGAAGAACATTCCGCCATGGCCGATTTCTGGTCTCTGGGGCTTGGCGACCCCTGGCCGATTGCCGCTGCCCATGGCCGTAATGTTTCCACTCTGATGGATCTGGTACTGGCGCCCTTTCCGGAGCGCGATGACAGCATCCCTGCTGATACTGGCACCAAGGGCATCCGCATTGGCGTTATTGGACGTCCCAATGTCGGCAAATCCACTCTGGTCAATCGCCTGCTGGGAGAAGATCGCGTTGTCGTCTTTGATGAAGCCGGCACCACTCGGGATGCGATCGAAATACCTTTCGAGCGCCGTGGCAAGCCCTATGTACTGGTGGATACCGCAGGGGTCAGGCGGCGCAAGAATGTCAGCGAGATTGCGGAAAAGTTCTCCATCATCAAAACCCTGGAAGCCATCAAGGAATGCCATGTAGCCATCATGGTACTGGATGCGCGCAACGGCCTGGTTGAACAGGACCTGCACCTGCTTGACTATGTTTTGACCACAGGACGTGCCCTGGTACTGGCCGTCAACAAGTGGGATGGCCTGGAGCAGGATGCCCGGGAAAAAATCCGCACCGACATCAAGCGCCGCCTTGGCTTTGCCGACTATGCCGAATTGCACTTTATTTCAGCGCTGCACGGGACCGCTGTGGGCGATCTTTACCCTTCCATCGAGCGTGCCTTCAACGCCGCCAATGCCCATTGGTCCACCAACCGGCTGACAACCCTGCTCCAGGATGCCGTCAGCCAGCACCCGCCGCCAATGATTAACGGGCGGCGGATCAAGCTACGCATGGCCCATCAGGGCGGCAGCAACCCGCCGATCATAGTGGTGCACGGCAACCAGACGGAATCACTGCCGGAATCCTACCGTCGTTTTCTGATCAATACCTTCCGCAAGGTGCTCAAGGTACGCGGTACCCCCATGCGTTTCGAGTTTCGTTCGGGGAACAACCCCTATGACCATATGGCAGGCGCCAGCGACAAGGAAAAAGCCAAAAAGCGCGAACTCAATCGCACCAAGGAAGCGCGACAGAAACGTCGCTGATCATGCATCCGAATGCAGCCGTTTGCGACCCACCCACTGGGTTGCAAACTGCCAGGCTGCTCGCCCGCTGCGGCCACCCCGCAAGGTGGCAAAACGCACCGCTTCCGCCCGCGCCTCTGCGTTCCAGTCGCTGGCCTTGCCCAATTGAGACACCCAGTGGCAACAGGCTTCCAGATAAGTATCCTGATTGAAGGGATGAAAGCCCAGCCACAGTCCAAAGCGGTCTGACAGGGAAATCTTTTCCTCCACCGCATCACCATGGTGCAACTCTTCCCCGACCAATCGCGACCCCGCGTTGTCATCCATTGTTTCAGGCATCAGGTGGCGACGATTGGATGTGGCATAAAGCAGCACATTGTCGGGTGGGCCGGTCAAGGCTCCATCAAGCACGCTTTTCAGTGCCTTATAGGCATCGTCATGGCCTTCAAAGGAAAGATCATCGCAGTAAACGATGAAACGTTGCGGTAAATGGCGCAGCTCTTCGACCAGCATCGGCAGACTGCTCAAGTCATGGCGATCAACCTGAATCATGCGCAGCCCCTCGGCAGCCAAGGAGTTGAGCAAGGCGCGCATCAGTGACGACTTGCCACTCCCCCGCGAGCCCCACAGCAGCGTATGGTTGGCAGGAAATCCCTGCAGAAATGCCTGGGTATTATCCACCAACGCCAGTTTCTGGCGCTCAATGCCCAGTAGGTCATCCAGGTCGAGCGCGTCTCTCGGCGGCACGGGTACCAGACGGCCACCCAATGGATGAGGTTGCCACAAGGCCGCCACATGCGTGTTCCAGTCAACCTGCTCCGGCACTGGCGGCAACCAATGCTCAACCCTGTCCAATAACAGCGCCAGGCGGCGCACTAACTCAGCATCCATGGAGCCTCCTTTTGTTAATTGTTCACCTATCAACTCACCTCCGATGATACCCATTGCGTTCTGGTACCAGGAAGCTGACAATTCACCCAGAATTTCAGCAAGTGTGACCCTGTTTGAACTACAAGGAAATGTTTATGCGCTGGCGCTTGATATTCATATTGGCTGTCTGTGTGTCCCTGACTGCCTGTTCTACATCGCCTACTGGCCGCTCTCAACTGTTGCTGTTGTCCGAAGATCAGCTCAATCAGATGGGGCAGCAGGCCTTCACCCAGTACCAGTCTGACCTGCCCGCCGCCAACGCCGCCAGTCAGCGTTATGTACAGTGCATCACTCGCGCGATAGTGGCAGAGCTGCCGGCCGAACAGCAGCAGATGGATTGGCAGTCCAAGGTGTTCGAATCCGAACAGCCCAACGCCTTTGCATTGCCAGGGGGGTATATGGGTGTCAACAGCGGCATGCTGGAGGTAGCGCGCACGCAGGATCAGCTCGCGTCGGTGGTCGGTCACGAAATTGCCCACGTTCTGGCACGCCATGCAAACGAGCGAGCGTCAACCAAGAGCGCGACACAGGTGGGGCTGTCGATTCTGTCCAGCACTTCTGGCATGCAGACACCGGGCGGCCAGCAGCTGATGGGCGTACTGGGAATGGGTGCCGAATACGGCATTATCCTGCCTTTCTCGCGCAAGCATGAAAGTGAGGCAGATATCATCGGGCTGGAGCTGATGGCCAACGCCGGGTTTGACCCCCGCGCCAGTATTACCCTGTGGGAAAACATGCAGCAGGCCTCTGGCGGTGGTCAGCCACCGGCCTGGATGTCGACCCACCCAAGCCATGGCCAGCGCGTGGATGAGCTGGATGCCAACATGCAAAATGCCCTGGCTCTCTATGAGCAGGCTCGGCAGCAAGGCCGCACACCCAATTGCCCACGCCCCTGATCGGGGCTTAACCATACTGATAACGGGAGCGCCATGATTCGTCTCGGCTTGTTACTTCTGATACTGCCATTGTTTGTGTTGATGGGTGTCTATTTCTGGGAGCTCAATGACGTGCGTGCCTGCCAACTGGACGGCGGCCACTGGAACTACCTGACGGAAACCTGTCGTCAATCGCCTCAGCCCTTTGTGCCCTGGGTGGATCGCGCACCCTTACTGGTCAACGGCGGTATGCTGCTGTCAGTGCTCGGGCTGGTACTGTGCATGATTGGATTCTATCAAAAGCGGCGCTAGGCCGCTTTTGGGTTGATAGCTCATTGACCGCCTCGCACAGGCAATCAATAATTAAGCGATTGGCGCAACGCTTCCCTGACGGAGGCAGTTTCGGGGCGCACATTGCGCCACAGGAAAAAGGATTCTGCTGCCTGCTCGACCAGCATCCCCAGGCCATCCAGCAACCTGGCACCACGCGGGCCTGCCCACAACAGAAAGGCTGTCGGGTCAGCGCCATACATCATGTCATAGGCCCAGGCGCCTTTGGCAAACAGATTCTCAGGTAGCGGTGGCACTTCCCCTGCAATACTGGCGCTGGTACCGTTAATGACCAGATCAAACTGCCCGCTGATCGCCTCAAAACCACCGCCTTCAATCTTACCCAGATCCGTAAAGTCACTGGCCAGTGCAGTAGCTTTCTCGGCCGTGCGATTGGCGATCACTACTTCACTGGGTGAAGCCGCCAGCAAGGGCTCAAGAACACCGCGCACAGCCCCGCCTGCCCCGACGACCAGTATCCGCTTGCCTGCCAGCGTCAGGCGATGATAGGCAAGATCCCGCACCAGACCGATGCCGTCAGTGGTGTCACCATAAAGGCGCCCGTTACCGCCTAGAATCAGGGTATTGACTGCCTTGGCCCGCTGCGCTCGATGGCTTAGCGTATCGCAGAGCGCAAAGGCATCCTCCTTGAAAGGCAGGGTGACATTGGCACCCCGCCCACCTTCAGCCACAAAGGCCTCCCAGGCCTCGACAAAGCCATCCAGCGGCGCTTCAATAGCGGTGTAATCAAGTTTCTCGCCGGTATCATGGGCAAATTCCGCATGAATCATCGGTGATTTTGAATGACTCACCGGGTGACCGAATACGGCATAACGATCCGTCATCACAAGACTCCTGGTTTAGGGTGTAGCAGAGGCTTCGCCCAACCAGTCACGCGGGCGAAGAAATTCCTCGGTTAGGCGCGCTTCAGGGCTACCTGGCACGGGCGTATAGCCATATTCCCAGCGCGCCAGCGGCGGCATCGACATCAGAATTGATTCGGTACGCCCACCACTTTGCAGCCCAAACAGGGTGCCTCTGTCCCACACCAGATTGAACTCCACATAGCGGCCACGCCGATAAAGCTGAAAATCACGCTGCTGGTCATTCCAGCCATCCTCCTTGCGGCGCTCGACAATGGGCAGATAGGCTTCCAGAAAGCTGTCGCCGATGGCACGCTGGAAAGCAAAGCAGTCCTCAAAACTGCCTGCGTTCAGATCATCAAAGAAGAGCCCGCCCACGCCACGTGTTTCGTCACGATGTTTTAAATAGAAGTAGTCATCGCACCACTTTTTGTAACGTGGGTAGACGTCTTCACCAAACGGTTGGCAGGCCGCCTCGGCAACGCGGTGCCAATGCACAACATCCTCCATCACCGGGTAGAAGGGAGTGAGGTCATAGCCGCCGCCAAACCACCAGACCGGCGGCTCCCCGGTTTTTTCGGCAATAAAGAAACGCACATTGCCGTGACTGGTAGGCACATGAGGGTTCTCCGGGTGCAGTACCCAGGAAACGCCTACCGCATGAAAGGCCCGGCCTGAAAGTTCAGGGCGTGCAGCCGTGGCCGAGGGCGGCAGTTCAGCGCCGTAGACGTGAGAGTAATTCACCCCACCTTTCTCGAAGACAGCGCCGTCCTCAATCACCCGGGAGCGTCCGCCACCACCTTCTTCGCGCGTCCAGCTTTCTTCCTTGAAGCTTGCCTGGCTATCGGCTTTGGCAAGGCCGTCGCAGAGACGATCCTGAAGTGCCAAAAGGTAGTGTTTTACATTGTCTAGGTGCTCGTGAGCCAAGAGATGCTCCTCGCATTATGTCGTTGATTCAGCAGTGTGTGATAAGCGATCCTCATCAGGCACGAAGTACCTTGCCGCTGACCAGGTCGCGAATGGTACTGGGGCGGGGATTATCGCCCAGTTCGCCGTGAATGATAGCGCCCAGTTCATCGCCGAACAGCGCTGACACCTCACCCGCCGACATGGCCGGAGGCTCACTGGCTCGATTGGCAGAGGTCGACACCACAGGGCCATCAAAGGCGTTACACAGTGCTTGCATGACAGGGTGTGCAGTGACTCGCAGAGCAACGCTTTGGTGCGCTCCCCGCACCAGAGGGTGACTACGCCCATTGTCAGGCACCAGCCAGGTGTTTGGTCCAGGCCAGCTGGCCACCAGGGGAGCATGCAGCTCCAAAGGCAAGCCGGCAAGCCAGGGCTGCAGCTGATCTATCGAGGCAGCAACCACGATCACGCCCTTTGCAGGGTCTCGCTGCTTCAGGCGCATCAGATGTGCCAGCGCTTCATCATTATCCGGGGCACAACTCAGCCCCCAGACCGCTTCTGTGGGACAGGCTACAATTTTCCCCTGACGCAGGGCGTGAACCGCTGAATGTATATCGAACGCCATCGATATGGGTCTCCTGACGATACGGTGGGCAGATAAAGATATCGTGACAATATCCTATCATGGCTTCGTCAGCCGTACCCATCCTCCCGAGCGCTGTTCGACGTGGTTATCCAGCTCCAGCATCAAAAGCCGACGTTGACACTCGCTCACGGCGATATCCGCCAGTTGCACCAGACGATCAATGGGCATCGGTGCTTCGCCCAGCAGTCCAAGCAGCTCATCGGGCAGTTCTTCTTCGCGCAAGGGTAAAGGCGCAGCCTGGGGACGGGTATGCATGCGCTCGGCTGCTGCCTTTGACTGCCCGTTAACAGGCACCGGGGGCATAAAGGTCTCGGCCCAGTGTTGCAACTCATCGAGGATATCCTGGCTACTACGTGCCAGGGTCGCGCCGTTGCGTAACAGGCGCAGGCAACCATGGGCCTGAAGGTTGTGTACCGAACTGGGAATGGCAAACAGTTCCCGCCCCTGCTCCAGGGCGAGACGAGCACTGACCAGTGAACCACTTTTTTCAGCGGCTTCTACCACCAGGGTGCCCAGTGAAAGCCCGGTCACTATGCGATTGCGACGCGGGAAGAACGCCGGCCTGGCCTGGGTACCCAAAGGGTGCTCAGCCAGCACCAGGCCTCCGCTGGTATCACTCAGACGCTGGTAGAGGTCACGGTGACGGGCCGGATAGATTGAATCAATACCACTGGCCAAAACGGCAATACTGGCGCCGCCGGCATCCAGGGCAGCACGCTGGGCCATAGCGTCCACACCCAACGCCATACCACTGACAACGCACCAGCCACGGCTTGCAAAATCCCGGGCAAACGCCTGGGCGTTCTGTGCGCCTTCCGATGTAGGATGACGCGTGCCGACCATGGCAAGCCCGGGCAAGGAAAGCGCGGCCAGGTCGCCTTGCGCCCAGAGCACCGGGGGCGGATCGGCGATTTCACCCAACAGATCAGGCCAGGCCGAATGCCCGGGGTGTAAGAGGGCACGTCGCGAGCTTGCCGCTTCCCAGGCCAGGTTATTTTCCAGCATGGATTGCAATGGGCTCCGGCCGGGATGATCGAGCCAAAGGCGCAGCTCGGAAGCAGCCTGCCTCGGCAGCAGCGCCAACCAGCCACCAGGCCACTCAGGTGATTGTTCTGCCAGCCTGGCAATCCGCTGGGTGCCAAGTCCTGGCAGCGCATTCAGCACCAACCATTCAGTCGCCTGCATACCACCTCCTTGTGTGATCTCACTCTCGCTTCAGCGCGGCGTACGTACCGGATCACCTACCTCAAGCGTACGCGATGCCTCCATGACCAGAGCATAGCTGATGTTGTCGTAGGGCTTGAATACCATTAACAAGCCAGCCTCTTCTGCAGGCATCTGGAGCACTTCCTGAGTGCGCGGATCATTAACCCGCTCACCGGCCTGATCAATGCTCAGCACATGCCCCGGCTGCAATCCATCCCGACTACCCAGATCAATGGCTACCACCTGCAGGCGTCCAATAAAACGCACCCCTTCGGGAACTGCGAGAAGGGTGCCGGTAAGCTGGGCAAGCGGCGCCCGGGGCATAAAGTTATCGTCCAGAGTGGCGTCTTCCGGAGGCAATATAAGATCGTCATTGCGCACTTCCTGATTGGCACGGCGAACGTCCAGCTGGATAATATCGCCTTCGCGGCGCGCAACAACGGCATCTCCTATCTTGATCAGCTCCAGCCCAAGCATCTCGCCACGGGCACTCTGATAGGGTTGGCCTTGCCGATAGATCTCGACCGCTTCTCCACGTACGATGCGGTTTTGACCCGTATCAGTGTCTGTCGAGCGGGCAAAGATCAGGTCACCGGCACCGCTGATCAAGCGCTGGTTATCGCCAGCGACCACATACGCCAGTTCCTCCAGCCCGTCTTGGCTATCAACAATGCGATGGTCACGCAAAAAGGCCCTGACCGTTTCCAGAGGCAGTGGTGTAATGGCTTCACGATGGGGCAAGGTGCGCACCTGAGGCGACAGCTTGACGGTCTGCTGGCCGCGTTCCATGACAATGCATGGGCTTCCCTGACAGTCATCAAGATTCAGATGATCGCCAGGGTATATAAGGTGCGGATCACCAATCTGTGGATTGACTCGCCAAAGCTCGGGCCACTGCCAGGGGGAATGCAGAAACTCTCCGGCAATGTCCCATAGAGTATCGCCCTTGCTGACGGTATATTGTGACGGCGCATTATCGCGCACACGTTCCCAGGCGTTTACCTGCATGGGTGCCAGCAGCAGGCCAACAACGCTGAAAACGCCAAGCGCGAGCGGCGCTCTGTGAATACTTGAGAAAAGCTTACAGCTGTGCGGCTTCACCGTGATGCTCCCGATTTATCCAAGACGACAATGGCGCCCCATGCTCAGTGGTTATTGGCATGCTATAGTGGCCATTAAATGGAACATCGCCGGCAGACAACAGGTGGCGTGTTCACTTCAAAGATTCAGCATAACGGTAATTGTAACGCTATGGCCAAACTTGTGATTCTAGAATTTCCCGATGAGCGCCTGCGCACCAAGGCAGTTGAGGTTGAAAAGGTCGACGACGAAGTGCGTCAGCTGGTCGATGACATGTTGGAAACCATGTACGACGCCAGTGGCATCGGCCTGGCAGCCACTCAGGTTGATGTGCATCGTCGCGTGGTGGTCATGGATGTCAGCGATGATGGCAGCGAGCCGCTGGTATTGATCAACCCCAGTTATACGCCCATTGGGGATGACAAGGATTTCCTGTCTGAAGGCTGCCTCTCCATTCCTGAGTACTATGCTGAAGTGCCACGCTATCTCAAGGTCAAGCTCAACGCTCTCGACCGCAATGGCGATGCCTATGAGCTGGAAGCCGATGGCCTTCTGGCGCATTGTATCCAGCATGAGCTGGATCACCTGGAAGGCGTGCTGTTTGTGGACTACCTCTCCTCCCTGAAACGCAACCGGGTTGCCAAGAAGATGCAAAAGCGCCATAAACAGACACAGGGTGCCTGATTGATGTCTTCACTGCGCGTTGTGTTTGCTGGAACGCCCGACTTTGCTGCCACCAGCCTGGCAGCGCTGCTTGAAAGCAACCATCAGATTGTGGGCGTTTTTACTCAACCCGACCGCCCTGCCGGCAGGGGCAGAAAAATGCTGGCCGGGCCGGTGAAACAGCTGGCGCTGGATAAGCACCTGCCCGTTTATCAGCCCACGTCGCTGAAAACGGCGGACAGCCAGGCGACGCTGGCCGCTCTGAAAGCGGATGTTATGGTGGTAGTGGCTTACGGTTTGCTGCTGCCACAGGCAGTGCTGGACATTCCTCGTCTGGGCTGCATTAACGTGCATGGCTCACTGCTGCCGCGCTGGCGCGGTGCAGCCCCGGTTCAACGCGCCATTGAAGCCGGTGACAGCGAGTCGGGCGTGGCCATTATGCAGATGGATGCCGGGCTTGATACCGGCGCCGTCTTCAGTGAAGCGCGCACGCCGATTACACCGATGACCACCGGCGGTGAACTGCACGATACCCTGGCCAAACTGGGCGCAACCCTGCTGGTGGATACCCTCGATGCCCTGGCCAGAGGCGAGGCCACCGCCACGCCCCAGCCTGAAACCGGGGTAACCTACGCCGCCAA
>NZ_VMQS01000079.1 GCF_007625055.1 Halomonas sp. | reverse complement strand
TGCCCCAGAATCTGACTAAGAAACAGCTGGGTACGCTCTGATTGGGGGTTGTTAAAGAAAGGCTGTGGGGCGTTTTCCTCGATGATCTGGCCCTGATCCATAAAGATCACCCGGTCAGCCACGGTTTTGGCAAACCCCATCTCGTGGGTGACGCACAGCATGGTCATGCCTTCCTCCGCCAGTTCGACCATGACGTCAAGCACCTCCTTGATCATCTCGGGGTCCAGGGCTGACGTTGGCTCGTCAAACAGCATGACCTCAGGGTGCATGCACAGTGAGCGGGCAATAGCCACGCGCTGCTGCTGGCCACCTGAGAGCTGGCCAGGATACTTGAGCGCCTGCTCAGCGATACGCACCCGTTCCAGATACTTCATGGCCAATGCTTCGGCTTCCTGGCGTGGTTTTTTTTGCACCCACATGGGGGCAATGCAGCAGTTTTCCAGCACACTCAGATGCGGGAACAGGTTGAAGTGCTGGAATACCATGCCCACGCTGCGGCGTATCTGCTCGATGCGCTTTATATCCCGGGTCAGGGGCACGCCGCCTACCGTGATATCGCCTTGCTGATGCTCTTCAAGGTGATTGATGCAGCGGATCATGGTGGATTTACCGGAGCCGGATGGCCCACAGATCACGATGCGCTCCCCACGCTTGACCTGCAGGTTGATATCCCGCAGCACATGGAAATCGCCGAACCATTTGTTGACATTGTCCATCTCGACCATCAGGTCTGCGTTGTCGATCGCTGTTTGTGCCATAGCGATATTCACCCTGTTTTATAAACTGATATTGATCAACCAGTCTTTAAGTCTTTGTTTAACAGACGCCGCCTGTCACTGCGGTGTTTGCTGTCACCTTGTGGTTACTCAGTGTCGCTAGTTCCGGTGGCCAGTGTGCAGTTTGCGTTCAAGATATTGGCTATAGCGCGACATGCTGAAACAGAACACCCAGAACATGAAGGCGGCAAACACATAGCCTTCCAGCGAGAAGCCCAGCCAGCGGGAATCCGACAGCGCCGCCTGGACGATACCCAGCAGATCAAACAGGCCAATGATCATCACCAGGGTGGTGTCCTTGAACAGCGAAATAAAGGTATTGACGATACCGGGAATCATCATCTTCAGCGCCTGGGGCAGCACAATCAGGCCCATGCGTTTCCAGTAGGTCATCCCCAGAGCGGCGGCAGCCTCTTCCTGGCCCTTGGGGATGGCCTGCAGGCCACCGCGAATCACCTCGGCCATATAAGCACTCTGGAAAAGGGTGATACCGATCAGTGCCCGCACCAGGCGGTCAATGTTCATATCGCCGGGCAGGAAGAGCGGTAGCATGACCGAGGCCATGAACAGAATGGTGATCAGAGGTACGCCGCGCCAGAATTCGATAAAGACCACGCAAAAGCTTCGCACAATCGGCATGTCTGAGCGCCGCCCAAGGGCCAGCATGATGCCAATCGGCAAGGCGGCTATCATGCCCACCGTGGCCAGCAACAGGGTCAGCATAAGGCCGCCCCAACGATTGGTTGGAATGCGCTCCAGACCGAAATAGCCACCGTGCAGCAGCACATAGGCAATCACCGGGAAAGCCACCAGGGCGAAGATAGCCACCCAGCGTTTGAAAGGCAGGCGGGGAATGGCCAGCCAGGCAATCAGTGCAAAGAAACCGGCAAATATAATATTGGCCCGCCAGGTTTCCTCACTCGGGTAGAGCCCATAGATAAACTGTCCGATACGGGCATTTACAAACACCCAGCAGGCGCCCTCGCGGGAGCAATCGTCCCGACTGGTCCCTATCCAGTCCGCATTGATAAAGGCCCACTGTACGCTGGGTACGAACAGAAGATAGACAATATACAGGCCAATCAGGGTAAACAGCGAATTGATCGGGCCGTTGAACAGGTTGGCGCGAAGCCAGGCAATTGGGCCAATCACGCTTTTGGGAGCCGGCCGCTCGGTGATCATGTCACGATTATGAATCATTCTGTTATCCTCAGCAGGCCTAGCGTTCAACCAGCGCCACGCGGGCGTTGAACCAGTTCATGAACATCGATACCAAAAGGCTGATGGTGAGATACACCGCCATGGTCATGGCAATCACTTCAATTGCCTGCCCGGTCTGGTTGAGGGTTGTGCCGGCAAACACAGAGACCAGATCGGGGTAACCAATCGCCGTGGCCAGTGACGAGTTCTTGATCAGATTAAGGTACTGGCTGGTCAAGGGTGGAATAATGACCCGCAGGGCCTGTGGAATGATGACCAGTTTGAGGACCAGGTTACGTGGCAGGCTCAAGGCCTGAGCCGCTTCGGTCTGGCCGTGGGAAATGGCCTGGATACCTGAGCGGACGATCTCGGCGATAAACGAGGCCGTATAGATCGACAGTGCCAGCCACAGGGCAAGAAACTCGGGGATAACGGTAATGCCGCCGCGGAAGTTAAAACCACGCAGCTCGGGCATTTCCCAGGTCACCGGCACGCCGGTCGCGATCAGCACCACCAGCGGCAGGCCAAAAATCAACAGCACAGCCAGCCAGCCCGCGGGGATTCGCTTGCCCGTCGCTTCATGGCGGCGCTTGTTCCAGATCACCAGTGCAATACTCATGGCTATGGCCACCAGAAAAGTCGCAGGAATCAGGCCAAATCCGGATTCGAACAGCGGCTGGGGCAGGTACAGGCCGCGCACATTAAGGAAAATGGCCTCGCCAAAGGCCATGCTTTCCCGCGCACTTGGCAGGGTACGCAAGACAGCGAAATACCAGAAAAAAATCTGTAACAGCAAAGGGATATTGCGGAAAGTCTCGATGTAGATATTGGCCAGTCGCGCAATCAGCCAGTTAGGTGATAAGCGCGCAATCCCGACGGTAAAGCCGATGAGGGTGGCGGCTAACACGCCCAGGCCACCTACCAGCAGGGTGTTCAGCAGGCCGATAACAAAGGTGCGCCCATAGGTGCTTTGCGAGGAATAGTCGATCAGGCTCTGGACAATGCCAAAGCCGGCGGTATTACTCAGGAAACCAAACCCGGTGGTGATCCCACGTTCGGATAAGTTGTCCTGAGTATTACCAATAATATAAAGCAGAAAGGCGGCAACGGCAGCAATCAGCAGTAGCTGAAAGATAAGCGCTCGTTTAGCCGGGTCCCGCCAGAAAGGGGGCTTTTGGCCTGCCGGGCGAGGCGTGGATTTTACAGACATGGGTAGCGTCTCCGAGGCACAAAAACACGATCAAGAAGCCCGCCTTGCGGCGGGCCTGGGTCACACGAGACGCTTAACGGATGGGCGGAGCGTACTGCACGCCGCCATCGATCCACAGCGCATTGACACCGCGCTCAATCTGCAAGGGTGAATCCATGCCGACATTACGGTCGTAGCTCTGCGCATAATTGCCTACCTGGCTGATGATGTTATAGGCCCAGTCAGCTTCCAGTCCCATGCCTTCACCATAGTTGCCATCCTGACCGAGCAGGCGCGCGATATTGGGATCTTCAGAGGCCATCATGTCGTCAACGTTTTCACTGCTGATGCCATATTCTTCTGCGTTCAGCATGGCAGAAAGCGACCATTTGACGATATTGAACCACTGATCATCGCCCTGGCGCACCGAGGGGCCAAGCGGTTCCTTGGAGATCACGTCACTCAGCACTACAGAGCTGTCCGGGTCGTCCAGCTGAATACGCAGGGCGGCCAGCTGTGACGTGTCTGAGGTCAGGACATCACAACGTCCTGCCTGGTAACCGCCAACAGTCTGCTCTGAGGTATCAAACACGATGGGGTCGAACTCCATATCGTTGGCACGGAAGTAATCGGCCAGATTGAGTTCGGTAGTCGTGCCTGCCTGAACACAGATGGCAGCCCCATCAAGTTCCGAGGCGTCAGTAATGCCCAGGTCACGATTGACCATAAACCCTTGACCATCGTAGAAATTGACCCCAGCAAAGTTGATTCCCAAGGTGGTGTCGCGGGTGGTGGTCCAGGTGGTGTTACGCGACAGCACATCGACTTCACCGGATTGCAGCGCGGTGAAACGTTCTACGGCGTTGAGGGATACATATTCAACGGCATCGGCATCACCCAGTACGGCAGCGGCGACCGCACGGCAGACATCCACGTCCAGGCCTTGCCAGTTGCCATCGTCGTCGGGTGCTGAAAAACCCGGAAGGCCATCACTGACACCGCAGCGAACTTCACCGTTTTCCAGTGTGTCTTCAAGTGTGGATGCGTGGGCATTGGACATACTGGCCAGCGCCAGCGCACCCGTGGACACTGCAAGAACCAGACTTTTCTTGTTTAGCATGGGAATTCACCTTACGTGGTTAAGTATCATTATTTCTTTTGTTGACTGCATGCCAAGGCATGTGTCTAGAACCTAGCAAGGAAAGTGCCATCAAGGGTATGGTTCTGGATTCAGCGCTTTTCAACGCAAATTATTCTCTGTCAGAGACACACTTGCGAAACATTTTTGCTCGCAAGTGTACCGTTTAGACCTTTGTCTTCACCAAAAAGGTGCAGGCGTTGGCCAGAATGGATCAGCCGTCTGGCGTTTCACCCAGCGCCTGGCGCATGAAAGGAGGCAGCACCAGCGCACTGCGGTGGGCGTCGACCGTGTAATACTGTAACGGCATGGCATGTTCGCCCGCCGCCGTTTCACGGAAGGTTTCGACCGAGCAGTCTTTGCCTGCCAGGGTGACACTCCACCAGCCGGAGGGGTAAACCGGCTGGGGAAACGGCAAGGTCGCGACGCTGGAAAAACCGGCGTCACGCATATCCCGGCGTAGCTCCCGGATAATGGAGCCACTGTGGTAAAGCGGTGATTCACTCTGCTGCACCATGACGCCGCCGGGTTTGAGAATGCGGTGACAGCGGGTCAGAAAATCGGTCTTGAACAGCCCTTCTGCGGGGCCAACCGGGTCAGTGGAGTCGATAATCAGCACATCAATGCTTTCATCTTCCGCGTCATCGACCCATTTGACGCCGTCAGCAAACAGTAGCTCAGCGCGGGGGTCGTCATTGGCGTCCACCAAGGCCGGGAAGAAGCGCTCTGCTGCCTTGGTGACTTCTTCATCAATGTCGATCTGAGTGACGTGCCGAACACCCGGATGGCGCAACACTTCTTTCAGGGTGCCGCAGTCGCCGCCGCCAATAATCACCACCCGCTCAGGCTGCTGATGGGTAAACAGTGCCGGATGGGTAATCATCTCGTGGTACAGGAAATTGTCGCGATCAGTCAGCATCACACAGCCATCCAGCACCATCAGATTGCCAAACGTCTCGGTGGCGTAGACTTCCAGGTGCTGATAGGGGCTGTGTACATCCAGCAGCTTCTCGCTGACCTTCAATGAAAAGGCACTGCCGTGGCGGTCAAAGACCTCGGTAAACCACTGGTTGTCAGCAATCGGGTTCATTGAACGCTGATCTCCCTGTGATACTGAGGGCTGAGTTCGTGCAGCGCTTCCATGAAGGCGGTCACGTTGTCCGGGTTGGTGAACTGGCTGATGCCGTGGCCCAGATTGAATATATGGCCAGGGCCGTGGCCATAGCTTTCCAGTATCCGCGCAACTTCGGCACGGATGGCCGATGGGCGCGCAAACAGGACGTTGGGATCAAGGTTGCCCTGCAAGGCCACCTTATGGCCTACCCGGGCGCGTGCATCAGACAGCTCAGTTGACCAGTCCAGCCCCAGGGCATCGGCGCCGGCACAGGCAATATCTTCCAGCCACTGGCCGCCATTCTTGGTAAACAGGATCACCGGCACGCGGCGGCCATCGTGGTCGCGAATCAGGCCGGACACAATCTGTTCCATATAGCGCAGTGAAAATTCACGGTAGGCCGGGGTCGACAGGGTGCCTCCCCAGGTATCAAAAATCTGTACCGCCTGGGCACCCGCGCGAATCTGGGCGTTGAGGTAGTCCGTCACCGCATGGGCCAGCTTGTCAAGCAGCTGATGCATGGCATCCGGCGTATCGTACAGCATGGTTTTGACGTGGCGGAAATCCTTGCTCGAGCTGCCTTCGACCATATAAGTGGCCAGCGTCCAGGGGCTGCCGGAAAAGCCGATCAGGGGCACGCTGCCATTAAGCTCACGGCGTATGGTGGAGACAGCGTTCATGACATAATCAAGGTCACGCTCGGCGTCCGGTACTTTCAAGGCGTCAACCTCGGCAGGGGTGCGTACCGTCTTCCTGAATTTAGGGCCTTCGCCGGTGACGAAATACAGACCCAGGTCCATGGCATCCGGAATGGTCAGAATGTCGGAAAATAAAATGGCGGCATCCAGCGGATAGCGCGCCAGCGGCTGCAGGGTGACTTCGCAGGCCAGATCCTGGTTGCGGCACAGATCCATGAAGCTGCCGGCATCGGCCCGGCTGGCGCGATATTCCGGCAGGTAGCGCCCGGCCTGGCGCATCATCCAGACAGGCGTGCGGTCGACGGGCTGGCGCGCCAAGGCGCGCAGAAAACGGTCATTCTTTAACGCTGAGGTCATAACATAGCTCTTGGAAAAGTAAACAGTGACGCAATTATAGGTCAGCAGGGGCGCCGGATGATATGGCAAGACGCCGGGGAATGCGCGGCAAAGACGCCCACTTCCTGATAACATGGCCAACAACTTTAGACACCGCCAGACCTGAACGGGTGTGCTGACACCGAGGTAACCTGTGACGATTCGTTTTATTGCTGCTTCCCGGCTGCCCACTCCCTGGGCCACATTCACCATGCATGGCTTCGAGGATGACGCAACGGGCAAGGACCACATTGCCCTGACGCTGGGCGATGTCACCGGCGACTCGCCGGTACTGGGGCGTGTTCATTCTGAGTGCCTGACCGGCGATGCGCTGTTTTCGATGCGCTGCGATTGCGGCTATCAGCTGCAGGAGGCGCTAAAGCGCATCGCCGAGGAAGGCCGCGGCGTGCTCTTCTATCTGCGTCAGGAAGGCCGAGGGATTGGCTTGCTCAACAAGATCCGCGCCTACCATCTGCAGGATGAAGGCGCGGATACCGTCGAAGCCAATGAGCGGCTGGGCTTTGGCGCGGATATGCGCCGCTATGATTTATGCGTGCCCATGCTCGACCATCTGGGCATCACCGCCCTCAAGCTGATGACCAATAATCCCCGCAAGGTGGATGCGCTGACCCGCGACGGCGTCAATGTGGTGGAGCGTTTGCCGATCACCACCGGCCTGAACCCCCACAACGAACACTATCTGACCACCAAGGCGGGCAAGCTTGGCCACATGATGGCGCTGGA
>NZ_VMQS01000028.1 GCF_007625055.1 Halomonas sp. | reverse complement strand
AGTACCGTCAAGAACGACAGGGCAGTCTCAACTGCCCTGTCGCCTGACACCGGTATTTGCCCCTGCTTCCTGAAATAGCTATTTGTACCTTCTTAGCTGCACGCCAGGATTTCCCGCTCGTCAGGCTGCGTCTGGCGCCTTTCAAACAGGGCCTGACGCAGCTCAACGTCTGGTTGGTAGCGCACGCTGATGGCATTAATAGCGCGTAATGCGTCTTCAGGATCTTGATCGTGGCGGAGCGCCATAGCGCTGAATCCGCAGCGGCGCATATAGTCCAGCTGATCGACCAGAACATCGCCAACGGCGCGAATTTCGCCCTGGTAGCCGAAACGCTCACGCAGCAGGCGCGCCAGCGTATAGCCACGCCCATCAGTAAAGGTGGGAAAATCAATTGCAATAGCGCTGGCTCGGCCAAGCTCGGCAGCCATTTCCGGGCTGAGAAGGGTGTCACTGACCAATAAGGGTGCCACCTGTTCGTCTGCTCTGTGAGCTTGCCATAAGGCCAAGGGAACGAAAGCAGGGCGTTGCGCAGGCAACGTGGCTTCATCATAGGAAACACACCAGGCATTTGCTTTGGCAAGCTCACCGTTAACGATCAGGTGATCGGCACATATCGGAACGATGTCTGTCTCATCTGTTGGCGATGCCAAGGCGGCTAAAGGGTTACCGGGCATAAACATGCTCCTTGAAAGGTTTCAGGCCAATGCGGCGGTAGGTATCAAGAAAGCGCTCGTCGTCATGGCGCTCGGCAACATAGACATCCAGTACCTTCTCCACCACATCTGGCACGTCTTCGCGAAAGAAGGACGGGCCGAGAATCTTGCCCAGCGAAGCGTCGTCAGTTGAATTACCGCCAATTGAAATCTGGTAATACTCCTCGCCTTTTTTATCCACCCCGAGAATGCCGATATGGCCGACATGATGATGACCACAGGCGTTCATACAGCCTGAAATATTCAGATCCAGCGGGCCGAGATCATAGAGATAGTCGAGGTTCTCGAAACGCTCCTGCAGTGCCTGAGCGATAGGGATGGAGACAGCATTCGCCAGGCCACAATAGTCACCGCCGGGGCAGCAGATGATATCGTTGAGGGTGCCTACCGTGGGGTTGGCCATACCCAGGGCGTCAAGCTCCTGCCAGAGAGCTTCTAGCTCATCCACCGGAACATCAGACAGTACCAGGTTCTGTTCGTGGGTCACTCGCACTTCACCAAAACTGTAACGGTCGGCCAAAGTCGCCACGGCGTCCATCTGGTCTGCCGTCACGTCTCCCGGAGCATGCTCACGACGCTTGAGTGAGAGGGTCACCGCTTTGTAGCCGGGCACCTTGTGCTCGGTGACGTTATTGGTCACAAAGCGGGCAAACGCGCGGTTTTCGCTGCGCAGCTTTTCATATTCCTGCACAGCGCTTTCAGCAACGGTGCGCCTTTCCGGCTCAGGAAAATGTGCCTTGGCTGCGTCAACGGTTGGCTGATTGAGGGTCTGGGGCCCATCTTTGAGATGCATCCACTCTTCGTCGGCCCTGCGTCGAAATTCCTCAATGCCGAGCGCCTTGACCAGAATCTTGATGCGCGCCTTGAACTTGTTATCACGCCGGCCAAACTGGTTGTAAACGCGTACACAGGCCTCCAGGTAGGTCAACAGATGCTGCCAGGGCAAGTCTTCCCGTACCACATCGCCAATCATGGGGGTACGCCCCATGCCGCCGCCAGCCAGTACCTTGATGCGCAGTTCGCCTTCGGCATTGCGCCAGAAACGCAGGCCGATATCGTGTATCTGAATGGCGGCGCGGTCTTCGGCCGCGCCACTGACCGCAATCTTGAACTTGCGCGGCAGATAGGCAAATTCCGGATGCAGTGTTGACCACTGACGAATCAGTTCACACCAGGGGCGTGGGTCTTCCACTTCATCGCCGGCAATTCCTGCAAACTGGTCGCTGGTGGTATTGCGGATACAGTTGCCGCTGGTCTGGATGGCATGCATCTGTACCTTGGCCAGATCCGCCAGGATATCGGGAATGTCCTCCAGTGCAGGCCAATTCAGTTGCAGGTTCTGGCGGGTGGTAAAATGACCGTAGCCACGGTCATAGCGCCGAGTGATTGCCGCCAGGGCACGCAGTTGGTAACCCGCCAACATGCCATAAGGGATAGCGATCCGCAGCATAGGGGCATGTTTTTGGATATACAGGCCGTTTTGCAGGCGCAGTGGGCGAAATTCTTCTTCTCCCAAACGCCCGGAGCGGTAGCGCTGCATCTGATCGCGGAATTGGTCAACGCGTTCATCAACCAGGGTCTGGTCGTGAATATCGTAACGGTACATAAATGGCTGAACCCTGCTGAATGCACATTAAGGCTGTGCAGGTGTCATTGACTCGGCGTTGAGAAAGCGCTCAACGCCGAACATGTCTGATGACACTCTAACAAGGGTCAAATATGCTTCAAAGTAATATATAATTATTTTTTTATTACTTAATTGATTATCAGAGTGATGCCGAACGCTTCACGATCTATCACACCACTGGGGCAGTTTCTTCGGCAGGCTCATAGGACAGCACGGGCGCCAGCCAGCGTTCCAGATCCGAAAGCGGCATATCCTTGCGTTGCGCCAGCACCTCTACCTGGTCACGGGTTATCTTACCGGTTGAAAAATATTTCGATTGCGGGTGCGAGAAATACCAGCCGGATACCGCCGCTGCTGGCCACATGGCGAAGTTTTCCGTTAACTCAAGTCCGGTGTGGCGGGGCGCATCAAGGAGCTCGAAAAGCGCCGTCTTTTCGGTATGATCCGGGCAGGCAGGGTAGCCTGGAGCAGGGCGGATGCCCTGATATTTCTCGGCGATCAGTGCTTCATTATCCAGTGATTCTTCAGGCACATAGCCCCAGAATTCCTTGCGAACCCGTTCATGCAGACGTTCGGCAAAGGCTTCCGCCAGGCGATCGGTTAATGCCTGCACCATGATGGCATTATAGTCATCACCGGCCGCTTCATAAGCCTTGCTTAGCGCCTGGACGCCGTGCCCGGTTGTGACGGCAAAGCCACCGATCCAGTCCGCGGTGCCAGTCTCTTTTGGCGCAATAAAGTCAGCCAGGCTGTAGCACAGGCCATCACGGCCCTTGGTGGTCTGCTGACGAATATGATGCAAGCGCTTGATGACGTCATGGCGGCTCTCGTCGCGATAAACTTCAATCACGTCATCGTCAACGCTGTTGGCTGGCCAGAAGCCAACCACGCCCTGAGCATTGATAAGGTTTTCATCGATCAGCTTCTTGAGCATGGCCTGGGCATCACTGAACAGGCTTCGCGCAGCTTCCCCTACAACGTTATCATCGAGAATCTTCGGATATTTCCCAGCCAACTGCCAGCTCATGAAAAACGGCGTCCAGTCAATCCGTTCGACTAACTCTGCAAGGTCGTATTCATCAAAAACCTTGATCCCGGTAAAACTCGGGACCGGTGGGCTGTAGGCCGTCCAGTCTGTGCGGAAACGCCGCTTGCGGGCCTGTTCGTAACTCAGGTCTGCGGCTTTCGGGCGACGCTTGGCATTGCGTTCACGCACTTTTTCATAGTCGCTGCGGATTTCGGCTACATAGCTGTGTTTGAGAGAGTCTGTCAGCAACCGCCCGGCAACCCCAACGGCGCGGGAGGCATCGGTGACATAGATCACTGGATGCTCATACTGCGGTTCGATCTTGACGGCAGTGTGCGCCTTGGAAGTGGTGGCACCACCAATCAGCAGCGGTAAGCGCATCTTGCGTCGCTGCATTTCCTTGGCAACATGCACCATTTCATCCAGGGAAGGGGTAATCAGACCGGAAAGGCCGATAATATCCGCGTTATGCTCTTCGGCTGCCTGAAGGATTTTCTCGGTAGGCACCATAACGCCCAGGTCAATAACCTCGTAGTTATTACATTGCAACACAACGCCGACAATATTCTTGCCGATATCGTGAACGTCGCCCTTGACCGTCGCCATGACGATCTTGCCTTTGGCCTTGGTGGCTTCGGTCTTTTCCGCTTCGATATAAGGGATCAGGTAGGCAACCGCCTGTTTCATGACCCGTGCGGACTTGACCACCTGGGGCAAAAACATCTTGCCGTCACCAAACAGGTCTCCGACCACATTCATGCCGTCCATCAGCGGGCCTTCAATCACCTCGATCGGGCGTTCAGCCTGGGCTCTGGCCTCCTCGGTATCCTCTTCGATATAGGCGGTGACGCCTTTGACCAGGGCGTGTTCAATGCGCTTGTTGACGGGCCACTCTCGCCACTCCAGGTCTTCCTTGCGGGCGCTACCGCTTCCATCACCCTTGAACTGGTCAGCAATCTCCAGCAGGCGCTCGGTTCCGTCGTCGCGGCGGTTAAGCACCACATCTTCAACGGCGTCGCGCAATTCACCGGGAAGGTCATCATAGACCGCCAACTGGCCGGCGTTGACGATCCCCATCGACAATCCGGCACGAATGGCGTGATAGAGAAAAACCGAGTGTATCGCCTCGCGAACGGCATTATTGCCCCGGAACGAGAAAGACACATTGGAGACGCCGCCAGACACCATGGCGTGGGGCAGATGCTCACGAATCCACCGAGTTGCTTCGATGAAATCAACAGCGTAGTTGTTATGCTCTTCAATACCGGTGGCAATGGCAAAGATATTGGGGTCAAAGATGATGTCTTCCGGCGGGAAGCCGATATCATCGACCAGCACGCGATAGGCGCGTTCACAGATTTCGGTCTTGCGTGCGAACGTATCTGCCTGGCCCTGTTCATCAAAAGCCATCACCACGATAGCGGCGCCATAGCGGCGGCATTTGCTGGCCTGTTCGCGAAACGCAGCCTCACCTTCCTTGAGGGAAATCGAATTGACCACTGCCTTGCCCTGAACACATTGCAGGCCCGCTTCGATGATCTCCCACTTGGAAGAGTCGATCATGATGGGCACTCGGGCAATATCCGGCTCACCGGCAATCAGGTTCAGAAAACGCACCATGGCATCCTGGGATTCGAGCATCCCTTCATCCATGTTGATATCAATCACCTGGGCGCCGTTTTCAACCTGTTCCAGTGCCACCTCCAGAGCGGTGGTGTAATCTTCTTCAACGATCAGCCGCTTGAAGCGCGCTGAACCGGTCACATTGGTGCGCTCGCCCACGTTAACAAACAGGGAATCTGCCGCGATACTGAAAGGCTCCAGGCCCGACAAGCGGCACGCCGCGGGGCGCTCGGGCACCAGGCGTGGTTTGGTGCCGGATACCGCTTCAGCCACCGCCTGGATATGTTCCGGCGTGGAACCACAGCAGCCGCCGATAATATTCACCAGGCCACTGCTGGCAAATTCGCCGACAATGCTGGCCATTTCTTCCGGCGTCTGGTCATACTCACCGAATTCGTTAGGCAGACCGGCATTGGGGTGGGCCGAAACGAAGGTATCAGCCTTGGTTGCCAGCTCTTCCAGATAAGGACGCAACTCTTCGGCCCCGAGCGCGCAGTTGAGACCGATAGACAGCGGTCGGGCATGCCTGACTGAATTCCAGAAGGCCTCTGTGGTCTGCCCGGAAAGCGTACGGCCCGACGCATCGGTAATCGTGCCGGAGATCATTACCGGCAGGCGCTCACCACGTTGATCAAACAGCTCTTCAAGGGCGTAGATGGCCGCCTTGGCGTTCAGGGTATCGAAAATGGTTTCAATCAGAATCAGATCAGCCCCACCTTCAATCAGAGCAGTGGCGGCTTCATGATAATTTGCACGCAGCTCATTAAAAGTCACATTGCGCTTTGCCGGGTCGTTAACATCCGGTGACAGTGAGGCAGTGCGCGACGTTGGCCCCAGAACGCCGGCCACGTAGCGTGGCTGACCGGTTTCCTGAGCCACGGCATCACAGACGTCCCGGGCAAGGCGGGCAGATTCACGATTGATCTCAACCACCAGATCTTCCATGCCATAATCCGATTGAGACAAGCGCGTACTGTTGAAGGTATTGGTCTCGATAATGTCTGCACCGGCCTCCAGATAGGCACGATGAATGCGTGACACCACATCCGGGCAGGTAAGCGCCAGCAGATCATTGTTGCCTTTCAGATCAGAAGGCCAATCCTTGAAACGTTCACCTCGGAACTCCGCTTCACTCAGTTCAGCATTCTGCAGCATGGTGCCCATGCCGCCATCCAGAATCAGAATACGTTGGGAAAGACGTTCATTTAAAGTCGCAGTCAAGTCACTAGCAGACATGGCAGGAAAAAGTCTCCATCATCACCCTCATCAAAAGGATGGTGAAATTTTAATAGTCTGTAAAAGAATAAAGATGATACTACCAGAGCAAAGTGCCTGACACAGTATACAAAATATAAAGCCTACTAAAACGGTCGGGATTGTGTCGGCGGTGAGTTTTGCTTACCATAGATGAAAACAGGATGTGAAAGTGGTTTTCGCCACCGCCACGAGAGGAATATATTCCCATGAGCACGACTGAAACAGAACTCCAAGGTATTGAAATCACCGACAGCGCACAGGAATATCTTGCTGAACTGCTGGAAAAACAGAACGTTGACGGCATTGCCGTGCGCATCTTTATTACTCAGCCAGGCACACCCTATGCAGAAACCTGCCTGGCCTACTGTCGTCCGGGGGAAGAAGAGCCCACCGACGAAATGCTTGAACTCGAGAAAATTAATGTTTTTCTGGACAAGAACAGCCTGGCATTCCTTGAAGAAGCCGTTGTTGATTTTAACGCAGACCGCATGGGCGGCCAACTGACCATCAAGGCCCCCAATGCCAAAATGCCGAAGGTCAACGCTGATAGCCCGATGGAGGATCGCATCAACTATACCCTCTACAGCGAAATCAATCCGGGGCTTGCTGCCCACGGTGGTGAAATCAAGCTGATTGAACTGACTGACGATAAGGTCGCTGTTCTGGCTTTTGGCGGCGGTTGCCAAGGTTGCGCCGCGGTTGATCTGACCCTGAAAGATGGCGTGGAAAAAACGCTGATGGAACGCATACCTGAATTGGCAGGTATACGCGATGTGACCGACCATACCGATACTACCAACGCCTATTATCGATAGGTGTCACGCCAGCCGCTATAGGCTGAGCGGGTAGCTCAAATCCAGTCGAAATCTGGCGCCTGCTGTTGAAAGCCGGGCGCCTTTTTTTTATGACCCTGATGGTTCATCAGTGTTTTTCTGGGCGGCTGATATCTGAGCACCCTGCGGCTTCCCGTCATCATTCAGGCGGGTGGGCAGTGTAGACACCTGGCGCTGTAGCGCCTGTACGCTGTCGATAATTTCCTTCTGCCACTGGTTATCCTGCTGTTTGAGCGCCTCAGTATATTGCTGCTGACAACGCGCCAGTTCCTGCCGGGTTGATTCCAGTTGCGCATGCTGTTGTGCTTGCTGGTGTTGTAGTTGCTCATTTCTTTGAGACTTTTCTTCCAGCGACCCTTCTGTTAGTGCCAGCCTGGACGCTAACGCCTGACGTGCGTGCTGTTCTTCTTTCAGAGAATGCTGCAACTTTTCAATCTGCTCCTCCTGCTGATGCAACTTTTTATTCAGCGCTTTCTGCTCACTGGTGCGCTCCTGACGGGTCTTGTCCAGCAACCCCATCAATTTGGCTTCGGTAGTTTCATTGCGCTGCTGCTCCTGCTTGAGCTGCCCTTCAAGGCGCTGCTTTTGTTGGTGCATCTCTTCCTGATAACGATTTGCGCTGTGCTGCAGTTGCTGGCGTACGTTCTTGAGCTGTTCCACCGCCTGATCATGCGCTCTGGCATGCCGCTGTGATTCCGCTTCCCAATGTTGGGCATGCGCCTGGGTTTGCGCCAGCGCCGTGGTGGTCTGGTTCAGTTGTTCCTCGATATGGCGCAAATGCGCCGTTAAGGCCTTTTCACGCTGTTCTGCATGCGCTGCTTTCTGCTTTTCCAGTTCGACGGCCTGATGTGCATCAGCCACTTTCCTGTCAGCTTCTTCCCGGTAATGCAGAAGTCCCTGGTGGGCGGCTTCCTGTGCCTGACGCCAAAGCTCAGAAGCGGCGGTCACGACAACTTCCGGCACCCCTTTGGGTGGGGGAACATCCTTGTTCTGCTCACGTTCCAGGCGCCAATGGCGGAAATGCTCGCTGATGGTCGTAAAGCTGCCGGTACCCAATACATCGCGAATACGCTGCACACTGGGCGTGTCGCCGCGGGTCAGAAGTTCATCAATTGCCTGTTGTACATCGCTGTACTGAATGCCATTGCGGGCCATGGTTTGCTCCTGTGGCAGCTGTGTTTAGCCGCGATTATAGCGGATTTTTGTCAGTGATGGGCTTAAAGTAATGTAAATTACATTTTACGTATTATGTAATAATATTTATGATGCGAGAATAAATTCAAGATTACCCTTATTATCTTGAATTTAGTCAACAGTAATGGCACTGTCAGCAAGGTGTTGTGATAAGACCTTCAGGTCTTGGATACATAGGCATTCAAAGGGGCAGGGCGTGGATACAGGGCTGGAATCTCAAGGTACTGTTAGTGGACTAGAAAACAATGCTTTACGTACCGAATGGCTGCCTGGCAAACCGAGTCCTCAGCCGTCACTGCGGATCAACGCATACAACGATGCTGATGCTGTCACTCACTGGTTGAGCGAATACACTGCCAGCCCGCAAACCTGGCGTACCTATCAGCGCGAAGCGGAACGTTTGCTGTTATGGCTTGCCCAGCAACAGCTGAGCCTTAACGCGGTTGATCGTGCAGCACTTCAGGCGTTTGAAGCCTTTCTGGCGGACCCCCAGCCCAGCAGGATATGGGTCGGGCCTTCAAAACCCAGGCAGCACCCGGATTGGCGTCCTTTTCGCGGCCCTTTGTCAGCTTCCAGCCGCCGCCAGAGCCTGGTAATCCTGCAAGGTATGTTCAGTTGGTTGGTGGAAGCTGGCTGGGTGACGCACAACCCGTTCAGACTGATGCGCGATAAATCCCGTCGCCTGAACAATCAGACGCCCCGAATCGAGCGATACCTGGAAAAAAGCCTGTGGGATTGGCTATGGGAATGGCTGCAGCGGGAGACAGACAGCCACCCACGTGCTCAATTCGAGCAGGCACGCCGCCGGATTATCTTCGCCTTTGCTTATATGCTGGCCCCACGCATCAGCGAAATGGCGGCGGCACACATGGGAGATATCCAGCAAAGAGAAGGGCGCTGGTGGTGGGAGGTGACCGGTAAGGGCGACAAGGTTGCCAAGGTGCCGGTTCCGGATGATTTCATACGCCAACTGGCGCAATGGAGAAACGTTCTGGGGTTGACGCCCGAGCCGCTATTCCAGGAAGACACCCCCTTGTTGCGTTCGCTGAATGGTCAACGTCGTATCAGCGATAATCAGCTTTATCGCCTGATCCGCGCCACCTTCCAGCAAGCGGCAGACGCACTGGAACAGGAGGGTGGTGACGCAGCGCAGACAGAGGCCTTACGTCATGCCACCCCTCATTGGCTTCGTCATACGTCGATTACCCACCAGGCCCAGGCCGGCGTCAGTCTGCGTTATCTGGCTGAAAGTGCCCGTCATGCCCGGCTGGAGACCACTTCCCGTTATTTACACAGCGAAGATGAGCAGTGGCACCTTGAACAGCAGCGTCACCGTTTGCAGTCATCATCGCCTGAGTAGGGCGTTACGCGTTATAATCCTGTCAAGCTTATAAAGCATCGACCCGACACACCTTAAGGAAAGATCATGAGTACTGAGCAAGCCCAGCAAGAGCTGGTTGAAGAGTTCGAGATATTTGATAACTGGATGGACCGTTATCAATACATTATCGACATGGGAAAACAGTTGCCTGAGTTCCCAGATACATTAAAGACAGAGGAAAACAAGATTCAGGGCTGTCAATCCAATGTCTGGATGATCCATGAGCAGCAGGGCGACAAGCTGACGTTCAAGGCAACTTCTGATGCTGCAATTGTTGCCGGGCTGATTGCCGTATTGCTGCGCATCTATAATGAGCGCTCAGCGGAGGACATACAGAGTACGCCACCGCACTTCATGGCAGACCTCGGACTCGACAAGCATCTCTCGCCGACGCGCAGTAACGGCCTGAATGCCATGTTAGAGCGTATCTACAGCGTGGCCAAACAGACGAACTAAGGCGTTTTATTGTCTGACACCTTTTGAGAGTCAGGCGTGCAATCATCGTCCTTGCAGAGCTGTTCGCTGCGCCCACCGGGCACAGGGTCCATTCCGCCGGGGTTACCCGGGTGGCATTTGAGGATACGCCGGATTGCCATCCATCCCCCCTTGAGTGGGCCATGCACCTGTAGTGCCTCTATGCTGTAGGACGAGCAGCTCGGCCAGAACCGGCAGCGCGGCCCAAGCAGCGGGCTGATCACCAGCTGGTAAAGGCGGATCAACCCCACCAGGAGTAGCACAAGAGCTCGCTTGAGGCCCTTGATGACTGCGCGGCATACGCCCGGTAGTGAGAACTTAACCCTTGCCATACAGTTCAGCGGGGTCGATAAGCGGCTGAGTATTGATATCTATCCTGTTTTCAGTAAGCTCAATATAGAAACAGCTGCGTCGGCCCGAGTGGCAGGCCGGTCCGGTCTGATCCACCTTGACCAGCAGGGTATCCCCGTCACAGTCCAGCGCCGCTGACTTCAAGCGCTGCTGCTGACCGGAAGATTCCCCTTTACGCCATAACGTCCCGCGTGACCTGGAATAATAGCAAACCCGCCCGGTACGCAGAGTTTCATTCAGCGCTTCACGGTTCATCCAGGCCATCATCAACACTTCACCACTATCAAACTGCTGGGCAATGGCGGGAATCAGGCCTTGCTCGTTGAACTTGATGGCATCCAGCAGGGTATTCAGGTCAGGCAGGTCAATCGCAGGTTCGGCTGGCTCTAGCTGCTTGAACAGAGTCGACATAAGGCTCTCTTGAAATAACGATGATAATGGAAGTACGAGGTTGTCGATACAGGGTTGTGTTACTCGGCCGCTGACTGGCAATGCGCACAAAGGCCTTGCAATTCAATGGTCTGACGCTCTACCTTGAAGCCCTTATCGTTCGCTTTGGCCGCCAGCTGTGCCCCAATATCGTCAAGATGCAGCTCTTCCACATAGCCGCAAATACGGCAGATCAAAAGCTGAAAACCATGCGCATGTTCAGGGCAGGCGCAGGCCACGTAAGCATTCTGCGATTCTATGCGATGCACCAGGCCCTGTTCTATCAGAAAATCCAGCGCACGGTAGACCGTCGGCGGACGGGCTGCCGCATGCTCGGTCGAGAGCTGATCAAGCAGATCATAGGCTTTCAAACCGCCACCGCTGTGAGCGATCAATTCCAGCACTTTACGACGAATAGGCGTGAAACGAACGCCACGTGACTGACACTGGTTTGCAGCTTGCTGGATCAAGGCAGTGGTCTGGGGCATGCAGAGGCTCTACTGGGTAGCGATAATAGGGAACATCTTCAGTTTACGTGTTTACATCCGTACTGTCAGCGCTGCTTACCAGTTCGCTGTGCCGTGCAAAGTGATGCTGGGCAAAGGCGACTCTGGCCCGGGGCGCCAAGCCCTCCGGTTGACGTTCGATCAGGTCCAGGCGCGGCCGTAAACCTTCCCCGTTGGTCATCTGGATCGCCAGCCCCGGACGCGCATTCAGTTCCAGAAGCATGGGGCCGTGGTCCCGGTCAAGTACCATGTCGGTGCCCAGGTAACCCAGGCCTGTCATTTCATAGCAGCTGGCTGCCAGGTTGAGCAGGGTTTGCCAATGCGGCACTTTAAGCTCGGCCAGATCATGATCCGTATCCGGGTGACGCTGACAAGGGCGGTCGAACTGAACACCGCGCAATGCATGGCCACTGGCAATATCCAGCCCGACTCCCACTGCTCCCTGGTGCAGGTTGGCCTTGCCATCTGACGCAGCAGTTGACAGGCGCATCATGGCCATGACCGGATAGCCTTTGAAAATGATCACGCGAATATCCGGCACACCTTCGTAGGTGTAGGCCAGCAGGCTTTTATCAAAATTGATCAGTGTTTCGATAACGGCAACATCCGGTGACCCACCCAGCGAGTAGAGGCCAGAAAGAATATTTGATACGTGACGCTCTATATCGACCAGCGACAGCCGGGCGCCGCTTGGTTTGATATAGGCCTGACCATCAGATTGCTCAATCACCAGAATGCCTTTGCCTCCGCTACCCTTGGCCGGTTTGACCACAAAGCCGCGATGCCCCTGTAAGGTAGCTCTCAACTGCTTGATGCCAAATTGGGTCTCCACCGTACCAATCAATACCGGTGAGGTGACACCGTGCGATTGCGCCAGCAGCTTGGTCTTGAGTTTGTCATCCACCAGCGGATAGAGACGACGATTGTTATAGCGGCCGATATAGCGGATATTTCGCCTGTTCATACCGATTATGCCTTTATCACGCAGGCGCGACGGCGATGTCCACGCTAGGGTCAGTTGATTCAGAAACCCCTTCATGACGGTTCGTCATCGGTGATGGGTTTGAAACGGCGCAGTTCAAGCAGGCGGTAACCGGTATAGTTTCCCAATAGCAGAATCAGCGCCATCAGGATCAGTTGAATGCCCAGGAAATTAAAGGTGATATGGCGCACAACAGGATTGTTCATCGCCAGAAAAGCCAACACGGCGGTAATCAGGCTGCCGCCACCCTGAATCAATACCTGCTTGGGACCTTCCTCTTCCCACAGGATCGACATGCGCTCTATCGTCCAGGCAAGGATAATCATCGGAAAAAAGGTAATCGTAAGCCCCGCATTAAGCCCCATCCGATAGGCAACGACCGAGAAGATCGAAATAATCGCAATCACCGTTATTATCACCGCAGACACCCGGGCAACCAACAGCAGGTTGAGATAGGACAGATAATTACGAATGACAAGACCCACTGCAACGATCAGCAAAAACCCGATCAAACCGGTTAAAAGGGTGGTCTGGATAAACGCCAGGGCAATCAGCACAGGCATGAAGGTACCGGATGTCTTGATGCCTACCAGCACACGCAGGAAAACGACGACCAGCGCACCAATCGGAATCAACAGGATTGTCTGGAAAAGTGCCTGTTCCTCAAGCGGTAGGCTATGGATTGAAAAGTTGAGCAAGGTGTCGTCAGAGAGGTGGTTGCGTACCGCCGCAGAAGCCGGCTGGGAATGGGTCAACATTGAGAAGGTGACCCGCGAGTTTGTTCCGCCCAGTACCTCCAGTACAGCCTGCCCGCCAGTTTCCCAAAGTAACAGATTGTCCGGCTTTCCCTGCTCACCGGTTTCCGGGTCAAATAACCACCATTGCTTGTCGTTTTCGCTGTAGACCTGGATCCATTGGGTCAATGTCTGCCGACGTCGGCCGTCTTCAAGCAAAAGGCCACTGATGGACCGCGCTTTTACGTCGGCTTGTCCGAGCAGTCTCACGATAAGCTCGCCAGGTTCAAACTGGGTCAGCAACAGCCTGGCGTTTTCACCTTGCTGTTCGCCATTGACATCGCGAATCAACGCGCGCGTAAAGGAGGCATTATTGGCACTGCGCGTCCAAGCGCGTTCGATAACCTCTCGGGCAGCCGTATCATAGGGACGTTCCCAGGCGGTTACCGAGGGTAGGTCCGGTGGTCGTTGCTCCGGCGCACGAGCCTCAGGTGACACCAGTATCTGCGCTGAGTAATACAACTGCTGTGAACCACTGGCATGACGAATAGACCATTGGGCACGGCGACCCCGCTCATTTGACTGGTATGCCAGACCATACCCCGATGATGCCGTATTTTCAGTCAGTATCCGAAACCCTTCCTGATGGGAAGGCAGGGCAAAATTGACTTCCACCGGTGCATCCTGGGCGCTGAAATTGATCATGGCTTCAACTTCCCAGACTTCTTGCTGCTTTCCAGGCAACCAGGGAATTTCAAACTGCAGGTGGCGCTGAACGCTCATGGCGATACCAGCCACCAATAAAATCCCGACAATAAAATAGAAGGGCAGTCGTGACATCATGCTTCCTTGGTTAGGTAGCCACTCAGTACGATGAGTGGTCAGTCATCATTCGTATCCATGTCTGATGAAGGGGCATTGACCGTTTGATCTGCAGGGGTGCCGCCAGAAAACTCTGGCCGCTCATGCAGATAGCTTTCAGCCACATCGATAAGCGCGATATCCAGCAAAAAACGCCTACCCAGCAATACAGGGAAATTGAGATGGGTACGATCATTCAGGGTAAATTCAGCATGCTGACGAATCGGCCCCAGGATCACCAATAGTGAAATAACCGGGCGTGAATCTTCACCTGTTGCCTGTAGCACCTTGACCCGGCGTTCAACCGGGGCTTCGAACGCTTCCTTTTGGGCACTTTCTACGACCTCGTCGTTGTCATTAAGTGCCAATTTAAAGCGCACCCAGTCTTCACCGTCACGTTCAAAGGGGGTAATTTCCGTTGCAGAAAGCGATGCCGTATTGGCCCCGGAATCAATACGCGCCTTGAGAGATGTGCCTAGATGAGGTAAACCAATCCACTCACTGCGACCGACGAGGGTCTTGTTTCCGCTGGGCGAATTCTCCTGACTGCATAATTCGGCCGCCACGGGTTGTTGAGTGCCCGTCGGGACGATTTGAGGGGCGGCCAGCGTCAGGTTGTCTACATTATCGTTGAGTTTTCTTAACAAGCTGCCAATTTCACGCACATCGGCCGTCATGCGCTGCGCCTGACGCTGCTGGCTGTCTAATAGCGGCGAAGTATCACACTGCGATTCAAGGGATAAAGCCAGTTCATCAATGCGCTGATTAAACGCCTCTCTGCCTAGCGGCTGGAGAGCAGAATCCTGCGGTTGGTCTGATCGCAGAGCGGCACACCCGGTCAACTGGGTCGCTAGCAGGGTGACCATAAGTAGCCTGGAGAGGTTTTTGTTAAGGGGGGTGGGCGAGATGGCCATCCATGAACAACCGTTGCGCATAGCAGATAAATCCCTTGATCAACGAATGAGGCATGATAAGGAGTCGATGGCAAGCTTGTCCAACACCGTGCAGACGACATTGTGAACAAGTGATATCATCAATCAGCATATTTAACATAATATATATTATGCGAACTCTAGGGTCGTCCATTGGTTCTGTAATTTTGACAAGGCGTTGCTCGACAACTCCTGTACAGTGTATGGTTTTGTGATATTTACCCCTTGGCTGTCCTCAGGAGAATCTCCCATGGCCCTGTTAGATCGTTTTTGGCGTTGGAGCGTGCTATCGCTGGCAATCCTGCTTTTAACCGGTTGTACCAGCGTTGATATCGAACAGTATGCAGACACCACGCCCACGCTGGATATTGCCGAATACTTTGAAGGTGAAACCCGGGCCTGGGGAATCGTACAGGACTACAGTGGCGAAATTCAGCGCCAGTTTACCGTGGATATTGAAGGGACTTACGAGGGTGACACCCTGGTGCTGGATGAAGCCTTTGTCTTTGCCAACGGTGAAACAGACCGACGGGTATGGACATTTGAACGTATTGACGAGCACACCTGGAATGGCTCGGCCAACGATGTGGAAGGCAACGTTGAAGCCAGACAATACGGCAATGCTTTTCACATGCGTTACCCATTGGATATAGAAGTCAGTGGCCGGACCTTGACGTTCACCATGGATGACTGGATGTACCTGCAACCCGATGGAAAACTGATTAACCGTACGGCAATGCGTAAATTTGGTTTAACACTCGGCGAAATCACGCTGGTATTTGAACAGCGCTAAACAAATCAGCCCGCCAACAGGTGTCTTTGGCGGGCTGTTTTATCATACGGCTATGCCTTATTCCTCATCAGCAGGCGCATAAGAGCCATCTTCCCGATGAACTTCAGTCCCCGTAATGGGGGGTGTGAATACACAAGCCAGATGCATCGTCTTATGGGCACGCAGGAGATGCGCGTCATGCTGATCAAGGACATAGATATCGCCAGGCTTGATTGGCCAGATCTTGCCATCGGCCAGGGTTTCAACTTCCCCTTCCCCTTCAATGCAATATACCGATTCAAAGTGATGCTTGTAGTGAATATGCGTTTCTGTACCTTCGTAGATACGCGTGATATGAAAAGAAAAATCACCACCATCTGCGGCGAGTACCAGGCGAGTGCTGTCCCAGTTGCCATTTTCTGCCTTGACTAGGCGGTCTGTCTGGCGCGCTTCTTCAATATTGCGGACGATCATAATAGTTTCCTTATTCGTTTAGCCACTGATAGCGTCAATAGAATAGTACGTCAATCACCCTGATAACCAGCGATAGTGCCTGTCTGGAAAGGACCAATCCTGACCAGATTCTCAGGATCATGTTCTCCGCCGAGCTGTTCGGTGGAAAAATATTCACGACTGTTCAGCGGCGCTTGCCACCGGGCTGCAAGCCGGCGAAACAAACCCCATGAGGCCTGGTTATCCGGGGTGATGGTCGTTTCAAGATGATGGACTTCCTGAAGTTCGGGGCGTGTCATAATGGCTTCAACCAGACGGCGGGCCAAGCCCGTTCCACGCGCCTTCTCCCCCACGGCCACTTGCCACAGGAAATACGTATCCGGCGCATTATCCTTGACATACCCGGATACAAAGCCGACGACCTCATGTTCTTCATTGATAGCCACAGCACAGGTATCACGAAACTGTGTTGCCAACAGCAGGTAGGCATAGGCTGAGTTGACATCCAGCGGTGGACAGGACTTGATGAGTTCGTATACCCCCCAGCCGTCTTCAGCATTCGGTTTGCGTATGAATAAAGGGGTCTCTGCATGCCCTACCACGGCATCCGCAACGGTAGGACGAACCAGATCGGCAGAGGGCGTAAAGGGTGGTGTTGGCGTTGTCATGGTTAAGCTTCGCTTTTGCGATTTAATCAAGTGGTACGCTGTTCAATACGTACATTGTTCGAAAAGTACTTTAAGAAACGAGTATCTTATGAACAGATTGTTTAAAAACAATTTATCGTTACTATAACTTTAAATTATGATAACAGCAAATCTGGGGCGATCATGACCGGCCGTACTATAATAAAAAATTATACTCTCGGCTTTTCACCGGTTAGCAGCGGGTGACGTTGCGCATGGTGACAAATTCTTCAGCGCCGGTTGGATGAATGCCCACTGTACGGTCGAAGTCAGCCTTGGTGAGCCCTGCCCGGACGGCGATGGCTATGCCCTGGATAACTTCTCCCGCCTCGTCCCCTACCATATGCGCGCCAAGCACCACGTCGGTAGCATCATCCACAATCAGCTTCATCAGGGTACGTTCCTGGCTGCCTGACAGGGTATGTTTCATCGCGCGAAAATCGGCCTGGTAAACACGAATATTGCCTTTTTCTCTGGCCTCTTCTTCAGACAGCCCGACGGTTCCTATATTGGGGTGACAGAACACGGCGGTGGGAATGTTGGCGTAATCCATCGGGCTCGCATCAACATCACGAAAATGAACATCCACCAGGTGCATGGCTTCAGCCAGTGCGATAGGGGTCAGTTCTGGCCCTGCAATCAGATCGCCAAGGGCCAGGATGGAAGGGATACTGGTCTCAAAACGCTCATTGACAGGCACCTTGCCCTGCTCGTCCAAGCGTATGCCCAATGTATCCAGCCCTAACCCTTCAATATTGGCATGCCGGCCGGTGGCCGCCAGAACCGCATCCACGTGCATTACCTGGCCGTCAGTCAATGTCACCCGGTATTCATCGCGGTTGTTATCACCCGTTACTTTATCGATCTGGGCAATATTGACGTTAAAGTGCAGGTTTACTCCCTTACGCGCCATCTCATCGCGGGTAAATTCACGTACTTCCTGATCAAAGCCACGCAGGAAAAGATCGCCGCGATAGATAAGGTGGGTATCACTACCAAGGCCATTGAAAATGCTGGCAAATTCGACCGAAATATAACCACCGCCAAGGGTCAGAAAGCGTTTGGGGAAATGTTCCAGATCAAAAATCTGGTTGGAGCTGAGCATATGTTCGCTACCCGGGAAATCCGGCAGCCAGGGCCAGCCGCCGGTGGCCACCAGAATCCGCTGTGCGGTGACCTGATGCTCACCTTCGTCGTTATGCAGGACGACGGTATGCGCATCCATGACGCTGGCATGCGCATTGTAAAGCGATACGTCGGCACCTTCGAGCAAGCGGTGATAGATACCGTTCAGGCGCTTGATTTCACCTTTCTTGTTCTCTCTCAGGGTTGCCCAATCAAACGTAGCCGGGCCAGGTAATTGCCAGCCAAAGCCAGCCGCATCGTCGAAGCTGTCGTGAAAGTGCGCAGCATAGGAATAGAGTTTTTTGGGTACGCATCCCACATTGACGCAGGTTCCTCCCAGATAACGGTTTTCCGCTATCCCGACCTTGGCACCTTCAGCCGCCGCCATTCTGGCTGCGCGCACGCCGCCTGATCCGGCGCCAATGACAAAGAGGTCGTATTCATAAGCGGTTTTATCCGTCATTCCGTGCTCCTTTCATTCAATATCAATAGGTTAAAGGGTATTTCCTGATCATTAAATATGCCCGTGACACGGCAGGTTCTATGAGGCGCGCGGTTTATCTCGAACCTCTGGCAGCGAGGTCCACAAATCGTCATGCATGGCCGGAAATACAGGTATCAGGGTGAATAGATGATCTCTGCCAGGTGGCGACCCTTCATCGAGTTGACGGCCTCGACGCTGGCGATTGATCAAGGTGGCGGCCTTGATAGCCGCCATGAATTGATCAGTAGCGATAACCACGGTGGCAGCTTTTACAACTTTCTCCAACAACTGAGAGCCCCTTGGCGGCAGCCCTCAAATCCTCATTGCTGACTGCCTCTTGGAGAGTGGCTATGTCGGTATCCAGTTGATCAAAGCCCGATCGGTAGCGATCCCACTCCTCCCAGATTTCCGGTCTGGCATCAGACCCTGAACCATGACTGCCTTCAATGAACGCCGGGAGCATTTTATCTGCACTGAGCATTTGCCTGAGGGATTCAATACGCGGCTCAGCGGCAGACAGATCGCGCTGATTAACGATATCAAATCGTAGTTGGCGTAACAGGCTCTTGGATTCGTCGAATGTATTCTGACGCCAGATGACGGCCTCACGTTGATCTGCAAAGGAAGTACTTTCAGCGCTGCTTGGCGGAGACGCCCAGGGATCATTCTCGCTGGCCTGGGAAGATACTGTACCCAGTAAGAGAGCCGCTGCGACCGCTGTACAGGCAAAAAGACTGATATGCCCGGGTAATATGCATAAGCTTCTCATGATGATCGTATGTCCTCGTCAGAAATAATGTCCTCACACCAGTTGGCAGCTGACACCGGTGCCTTTCAGACCACAGTAACCACCCGGATTCTTGTGTAGGTACTGCTGGTGATAGGCTTCGGCATAATAAAACGTATCCAGCGGCTTTATCTCCGTCGTGATCGTTCCTCGTCCGGCCTGATCCAGCTGTTGCTGAAAAAGTTCGGCGCTGTGCCGGGCTGTTTCAAGCTGTCGTTGATCGGTGGTGTAGATAGCTGAACGGTATTGGGTACCCCTGTCGTTCCCTTGGCGGTTCAGCTGCGTGGGGTCATGGTTTTCCCAGAAAATGGTTAACAGCGATTCCAGACTGACTTCAGCGGTATCATAAATGATCAGGACCACTTCCGCGTGTTCGGTCTGACCCGTACAGACTTCTTCATAGCTGGGATTGGGCGTCTTGCCGCCTGCGTAGCCTGCGGCCGTGACCAGAACCCCGGGAACTGACCAGAAGAGGCGTTCGACGCCCCAGAAACACCCCATGCCAACCACCAGCGTGGCGTAGCCTTCGCGGTGCGCCGGCTTCAGCGCTTCTCCGCTGATGGCATGATACTCACTGGTGGGTATCGGCGTGTCTCGCCCGGTTGGAACACGATCAAAAAAACGCATGATGTCTTACCTCGCTTGAAACGTTGAAGGGTTACCACTGCGGCTGAATTGGTAAATCAGGTCAACCGCCTGATTGGCACCTGAAACAGCCTGCAGATACAGGTCACGCCATAAGGTATAGCGCAGGGTAAGTTCTGCTATCGGGGTAAAGATACCGACGCCATAGCTGACGCTGATGTCGTCGGTCAGCTGACCACTCAACGCTACCTGACTATCCTCGCCGGCGCCTGCGGTATCCAGACGCAGGTCATCAATACCAAATGTCTCACCGATAGATCCTACTGCGCCACCAGTTCGGCCTAGCGACATGCTGATCAGTGCCGTGGTCATGGCACTGTTAAATCCGCTTCCGGATTCATCGGGCGCCCTGCCGCGCAACAGATAGGAAAGCGCACGGGTTTCATTCATGGCCGGGTTGGAAAAAATGGTCAGGTTGGGGGAATCAGCCAGTCCGGTCACCCTGACACCCACCACCACATCATCCTGGGTAACCTCAGGATTACGGATTGCTTCAAAATCAAGCGATGGTGCCCCCGGTGGCCCGCTGAAAATAATGGCGCCACGCCGGATAAGCAGATCCTGTCCAAAGGATTTGAAACGGCCATCGGCCAGGTTAACGTCGCCAAACAGCTGCAGCCCTCCACTATTCTGGTCCACTTCAAGCGTGCCCTGAAGGTTCGAGTTCAGCCCATACGCAGACAGCTGCATGTCTTCACCAAGGTTGATGCTGACCTGGACATCCATGGCCATTCCCCCCTCCTCGAGACTTTCTGCAGCACTCGGCCCACCCGCCCGCTGTTCCGCTTCCTGATCATCGCGCTCGGTGATGATGATCTCATCGCTGCTAGGCCCCGTCACCGAAGAGGGCAATTCACCTGCTTCAAGACGCGCCCAGGGAATATTGACATTGCCACGTACCTGCAAGCGCTCAGGAACGACGCGGATGCGTATATCAGGTGCGGCTTCCAGGCGGCCAAACTGTGGTAATGCCACCAATAGTGGGTTCTCGGTTGCCTCCAGGTCAATGCTGATCCCCCAGTCATCATCTCCTGGCCAGACGGCATCGCCCTGAATATTCAGGCGTCCGCGTTCGGCATCCACAAAACCATCAATTTGGCCAGAGGCCCCGTCGAACGCCACGGTAACTTCACCATCGGGAACCACTATTGGCAGATCGGGGCCGGCGACCTGAAGCTGCTCGAGACTTAACTGCCCCTGAAGATCAGGCTGTACCAAGGTGCCGCTGATACTGACAGTGCCATCGAGCTGCCCTTCCAGGGTATCAAGCCCAACAACCATGTCGCGGTAGTGGTTCAGACGAACGCCGGCGACACTAAGCTCACCGCCGAGACCGGCGGCCCCCATTGGGTCTGTTATCGCCAGGTCAAGATTGATATCCCCGGCATCACCCAGCGCAAGCGTGGCATTGGCATCCACCTGTTGTGGGTTAGCTTCTATGCCGGTTTCAAGGCGCAGGCGCGGCAAAGTCACGGGCTGGCCAAAATCATTCAGTGCGGTAATTTCCAGACTGCTGTCGAGCCCCAGATCCGCCTGCCAGCGAGCACCGCCCTGTTGCCAGGAAGCCGTCATATCGGCCGTGGTATCACCCTGTAGCGACCAGCCATCAGGTAAAAAGGGAGCAAGCACCTGCATGGGCACTTCGCTGACAGACAGGACAGCCTGGCCGGCCTCAGCAGAGGCGTTGATGGACTCGTCGGAGCAGATTATGCCCCCTTCTTCGCGACGCAAGCAGAATGTGGACAGACGGGCTTCTCCACTATCCAGGCGGTAACCCAGATCCAAAGGGGCTTCAAGGCCTATGGTGCCGAATGCTGATACAACCTCAAAAGGTGACAGCCTGGCCTGGTAGCGCTCGCCTGGCTGATCAAACTGACCATCAAGCGCCAGGGTGACACTGTCAAGCAGTGCATTATCTGCCCCACCGAGCACATCCAGCGTCAGGTTATGCTCAGAAAGCCTGCCATCCAGTGAAAGCAGGATACTTTCAAATGTTTGACCACCTGCAACAGCATCATCTACTGCCAGGCGGACATCTAACTGCGGGTCTTCCATGCCAGTGATATCCGCATCCAGCTGCAAAGTATCCAGACGATTTTCGCCAAACCGCAGCCCCTGGCCTTCAAGATTGGCGGTAAGTTGCGGCTGCTCCAGGCTGCCCCGCGCCTGAACCTGCCCCGTCAGGCCGCCCTGTAATCCGGGGGCCAGGGTTTGCAGGCCACGCATATCAATGCTGGCGTCCAGATCCATGTTATCCGGACGTATCTGACCGCTGGCATTGAGCCGGTTGTCACCCTGAGCAAATTCCAGCTGCTGAAGATTGACGTCAAGCGAACTGTCTGCGGTCAGCGCAGCCTCAAGAGTAAGTGGATAGTCCTGTAGCTCGCCGTTGACTTCAAGCTGCGGCAGTGAAACCGTCCAAAGCTCACCCTGCTGGCGTACAGAGACATCCATGCGCCCATCCAGGCGCCCTTCCACCGAGGGTGCAAGATCATTGGGGTTAAGATTGGACAGCTCAACAATCGCTTCAACGCCTAGTCCGTCTTGCCAGGTGACATTACCTCTACTGGATATCTGGCTATCATCAACGGTCAGTGACAAGGGGGCCCAGTTAAACATGCCCAGATTCCCCTGGCCGTTCAATGACAACCGGCTGGGCGGCACCTGTGGGCCCTGGGCATCAAGCTGAAGATCCAGCCGGTAGTCTTCGAGATCACCTTCGGCTGTTAACGCCAATCCGTCAATCACATAAGGTTCATCCGCTGATTCACTGTCCTCAGCGATGGACGCGGATGTTAACGGCCAGCGCAATTCGTCGCTGTCCAGCGTTATCCGGAAAGGCAGGGTCGGCGCCAGAGCATCCAGGTTGGCGGTCAGGTTCGCTGACACTGGCCCCCGGGCGTCTAGCGTCGCGTTCAAGTCATTCAGATTGCCATCCAGACGCAGGGAAATTTCTTCACCGGCCAGTTCCGGCATGATCTCCGGTAGAAAAAGTTGCCCATCAAGCTGAGCATTCAGCGGGTAGTTTCCTTCCAGTGCCACATCAGCCGTCAACTGCATGGAAGCATCCGGGGTTCTGACGTCAAGCTGGTTCAGGTTGATCTGACGCCCTCTGGCGGTAAGGTCCAGTTGCAGGCTGTTGACGGTGTACTCTGTAACGCCGGAAAGTGTCAATTCATTCAGGCTGAATTCAGGCAGTTCAAGATTGATGGGCAGGCTGATAACGGGTAACTCAATCGGCTCGCGATTGGCGATGACTTCTGCAGCTGAAGCCTGATTGACAGGTTCAAGCGGGCCCTGCAATTCAATGGCGGCATCAATCGCCTCACTGGAAAGCGGCGCATCCTCTGAAGCTGCCAACAAGACGCCCGGACCTGGGGGCAAATAGACCTGAGGACGCTCAAGGTGGGTGGGCGCAATACGGATCAGGTTTTCTTCTGCACTGATAGCAGAAGTAAAACTCTCCCAGCGGATTCGAGTGCCATCGCCGAGGCGCACATCCATGTTTTCCACCACCAGCTCACGCAGTTCAACCGGGAAAGGCAAGCGTATTTCTTGCATCGGCGCCGAGTCCTGCTGTTCCTTTTCAGGTGTGTCACCGCCAGCCGGCAGGCGAATATCAGCATTGATCAATCTCAGCGTATCAATGCACAAACGGCCGGAAAGTACGCAATCCTCTGCCCAGGCCAGTTCAAACTCATCGAATGAGAGGGAAACGCCTGCCAGGTCAAGGCTAAGGCCTTCAAGCTTGAGGCGCTCAAGCAGGCTACCCTGATGATCGTCCAGCTGAATCCAGTGTCGCTGTTCCGCCTGGTCCAGCAGCACGTTGGTTCCCCACGGAGACAATGCCCAACCGAGAACGACACATAACAGGGATATCGTCCAGACAGGCAATACGATGATCAGACGTATCAAGCTCCAGGCCAGTAGCCACAGGCGTTTTCGGGCTGAGAAATAATGCCGCTTGACCACGGTTTGTTTATCTTGGGACACAGGTAACTCCTAGAACTCAGGCCCGATAGAGAAATGCAGTCTCCAGTCGTCTTCGTGATCAAACGGATGGGCGACATCAAGACGAATGGGGCCGACCGGCGATATCCAGCGAACGCCGAGCCCGGCGCCTGTCTTGAGGTTATCAGGGCCCCAATCGTCAAAAGCGTCGCCGGTATCGACAAACGCCGCACTCCACCAACTGTTTTTAACCCTACGCTGGTATTCGAGGCTGGCGGTCAGCCGCTGCTGGCCTCCGCGCAGGCGCCCTTCCTCATTGAGAGGGGAAAGGCTTTCATAGGAGTACCCGCGTACGCTACGGTCACCCCCGGCAAAAAAGCGAAGCGAAGGAGGAATGCGGTCAAAATCGTCTGTTTCAATAGCGCCAAGCCCCACACCGCCGATAAAACGGTTGTCGTTACCGATCATACGGATCCATTGGGTCTCACCGTCCACCCTCAGGAAGCGGGCATCTGATCCGTAAAATGTATCCGAGTAGTCAATCGACAGTCTCTGGCGATCACCCCAGACGGGAAAGCGCTGTTCTCGGGTACGCGTGCGTGTCCATTGAACGCCGGGGTAAAGCAGCCAGACCTTGTCGGATTCACCCCCCTGAGTAAAATCCTCGTAAGTCGTGCGTAGATAGATGGTCTGTTCCCAGTCATTATCAAACTTCCAGCGTCTGGCGATCTGCAGGGAGCCTTCCAATGAGCGCGTATCATTATCGTCCTCATGCTTGATACCGTATTGCAATTCATAGCTGTCTTTGAGCGGGTCATCCAGTGGAATGATGTACTCACCGGAGAGCCGCTGTTCAGGTGCCGAGACATACAGATCATTATCAAGCCCGTGACCAAAGCGATTAACCCAGGGTTGCTGCCAGGAAAAGCTCATCCGCGGCCCCACGTCACTGGCAAACCCGACCCCGATCTCGAAACTGTGACGATCAGCGGGTTGTACGCTGATATCAATCGGCATCGAGACCCTGTCCGATGGACTGAGCCTCAAAGCGCTGCGCACGGCGTCCACACTGATATTGGCATTTATCGTCGTGCTGTCGGTGTCGGGCATTTGCCGCCCGGTGGCTTCCTGCCACCACAGGGAAGCAGAGTGTTCATCAGGTGTCATCGCCATCAGTTCTGCCGGGTCGGTTAACCTCGGTCGCACAGAAACCGCGTTGAACCAGCCGGTTTCTGACAGGCGTTGATTGTACTCAGCGATTGATTCGGCCAGATACGGCGCATCCAACTCAAAGGGACGCATGTTTTCAAGGCGCTCCGGCTCTATGTGGCTTCCCTTTATATGGATATCACCAAAGCGGTAACGCTGCCCACTATCAAAGTGCATATACAGGCGCGCGCTGTTCAGGTAAGGCCGAACTTCCATACGTCTATCGGCAAACCGCCAGTTGAAGTAACCCCGCTCCAGAGCCAGAGTTGACAGTCGGCTGACCAGGCTGTCCCAAGGGCTATGACGCAATACATCCCCCTGTTCAAGAGGAAAGTTGTCAACAGCGCTGATAAAGGGCGGATCTTCACTGGCGTCGCCATCAAGCTGTAATGACAAGACGTCTATAGTGACCGGTTGGCCTGGATCAACCGATATGGAAACGCCGTCATTGCCACTTTCCAGTGTCAAGTCGATATCAGGCTCGTAATACCCAAAGGGCCGCATGGCCTCGGCCACACGTCGGCGAATTTCACCCTCCAGGCGCGCCTCGGTAAACTCACTCGCCTTGATTGCCGTGGTGTAGGCACTGATATTGTCGCTAACCTCTCCCTCAACTCCGTCGATCTGAACGTCAAATGCCAGCAATGAGGAAGATATAAATAGCAGCGACATCCCACTGACTATCCGGAATTGCTTGATCGCCTTTCCTCGGCAACAGTTATCCATGGATTGGTTTCCTAGCTACATGGCCCGGGCGGCGCTCATCTGAGCATTTCCAACTGAGCGCTGAAGGCCAGTTGCGCTTGTCTGATCTGGCGTAGATCGCTTTCCAGGGCATTCATTTCCTCCTGCCAGGTCTGTTGTGCAGCGGCAATCTGCGTCGTCATTTCAGCACGACTGACGATATCGGCACTATTGTCAACCAGCGCTTCGTCAATGGCATCATCCAGATCCTGTGCACGACCTTGTAGTGCCTGTTGTTCTGCTCTCAGCGTTTCCATGTCTTCCAGCAACACAGTTTCCTGGCGTTCAAGCTGCCTGTTCAGGCTGGTAAGGCCATCGGCCAAATCACTCCGGGCGCGGCTGCTGGTCTGCTCAAGTGTTTCCAGGGAAGACTCAAGTGCTGATAGTTGGCGGTCACGTTCAGCGGCCGCTGCCTGCTGTGAATCGATCTGTTCGATCAGCTCATCAATCGCATCCGTCGATACCATATCCTGGCTGGCAGGTATCAGGCCAAACAGTTCACTACGCGTATCGCTCAATGCCAGCCCCAGCTGGTCCTGCTCTTGAAACAGAGTGGCCATCTGAGCCTGCAAGAGTGTGATGGTTTCTTCTATCTGCGTGTCACCCGAATCCAGCCGGGCATGCATATTGGAGATTTCGCCACTGAGTCCACTGACTTCGTCGAGCAGCCGCTCGCGCTCGTACCAGAGTCCGACGGCAGCGGCGAAGAGCAGTCCCGATAGCGCTACCAGTGCCAGCCAGATGGGCCAGATGGTCGGGCTTTTACGGTAACGCAGATGTTGCGCACTGACGCTTTGCTCAACATCCGGGACAATACGCCTTGACGAAGCGGATTCAGACATGGGTTCTCCTCAATGAGCGGTAACGTCGGCACGACGGCCGATACCTCGATAGTCCAAGCCACAGCTGGCTACAAATGCCGGATCGTAGATATTACGTCCATCCAGTATCAGGTTGGCATTGAGCAGACGGCGTAGTTTCTGCCAGTCAGGATTCCAGTAAGCTTTCCACTCGGTAACCAGCATCAGGGCATCAGCCTGCTCGCAGGCGAGATAGGGATCCTCCTCGAAGGTACTCAGATCCTCGCGTTTACCCACGGCCTCCAATAAAGCAGGAATGGCCGCCGGATCGTGCAGTTGCACCTTCACACCTTGAGCCCATAATGATTCAAGCAGGGTCAACACTGGCGCCTGATCAATACGGGCCGTGCCTGGTTTGAAAGCAGCTCCCCAGATAGCAATGGTCTTGCCACTGAGGTTGCCATCAAAATGTGCCCAAAGCTTGCGAAACAGGGTTTCCTTCTTGTTCTCGTTGATATCCATGACCTGTTCCAACAGAGCTGACGCTCGGCCACTGGAAAACTGGACATCTGCAAGTCGCATCAGGTCGCGTGAAAAATTGGGACCACCAAAACCACACCCCGGGTAAAGGTATTCAAAGCCAATACGTGTATCAGCGCCCATACCCTGGCGTACGTACTCTACATCCACTCCCAAAGTGTCTGCCAGCCCGGCAATTTCATTCATGTAACTGATGCGTGTGGCCAGCATACCGTTGATGGCCAGTTTGGTGAGCTCAGCGGCACGACGGGGCATGCTCTGAAATATCTCGCTGCGACGATTAAACGCCCGCAATAATTCCCTGACCAGACGTTCGCTTTCCGCATCGTCACAGCCGAGAAGCCATCGGGTTGGTCGGGTAAAGGTCAACCATGCGCGGCCTTCTTCCAGCATGTCGGGCAACGCAACACTTAGCTGACTTTCTTTTAAAAGTCCTTGCAAACGCTCGGTTTCCCCGACCGGGAAGGTCGAATTATTGATCAGCAGTAAGCCAGCAGGTGCCTTTGCGGAGGCTCGCATCATCAGGCGGGCCGCATCGCTGCGTTGTTCGGGCGATAATGCCAGCCAGATGACATCTACCTGGGAGATGGCATCAGCCTGGTGTTCAACTATCAAGGTCCCTTCTGCCCTGCTCTCCTGCAGTTGTCCAAGCAGATGCGGTTCGCGGGACATCCATCCCGCCTGCTCAAGCGACTCCCATGTCTCGGATTCATGTGCCAGCCAATGTACATGATGCCCTACCCAGGAAAGCGCGGCTGCCGCCGTTGCTGCACTAAGTTCGCTACCATAGATAAATATCCGCATCGCTCAGAACTCCTGGTAACAGCGCGACATCCCTGGCGATATTGCCTCGCAGGACAATAGACAGCGATTATCCAAGCCTGATGAGGGAAGTACAGCTTTACGAATCATACATGGTCCTTTTCATGCGTTACGACTCAGGAGTGGTTAGAATAGTTATCATACACGACACATCTGTACACACCCACACGGGTTAATGCTCGTTGATCGATGCGGGAAGCTAAAAATGCAAGCAATACCTCAGGATAGCACTGCACAGGGTTCTCAGGACAACGTTGACCCGGCAGAAGTGGCAAAATTTGAAGCCTTGGCCAGCCAATGGTGGGACAAGACCGGTGAGTTCAAACCGTTGCATGATATCAACCCCTTGCGGTTGGACTTCATCGACGCGCGCGCGGGGCTGGCGGGCAAACGCGTGCTTGATGTGGGCTGCGGTGGCGGAATACTCAGCCAGTCAATGGCCCACCGCGGCGCTGAAGTCACCGGCATTGACATGGGGGAAGCCCCACTTAATGTAGCGCGTCACCATGCTGAAGAAACGGGCGTTGAGATCAGCTACCAGCTTTGCGCTGTCGAGGACTTCGCCAGTCAACACCCCGAAGAGTTTGATGTAGTGACTTGCATGGAGATGCTTGAGCACGTACCCGACCCGGCTTCAGTGGTAGCCGCATGCAGCCGGCTTGTCCGCCCCGGTGGGCATGTTTTTTTCTCTACCCTTAACCGAACTCACAAGTCTTATGTCTTTGCCATTGTAGGAGCCGAATACCTGCTCCAACTGCTACCGCGTGGTACGCATCAACATGCCAAGTTTATCCGCCCTTCGGAAATGGCGACCTGGTGTCGCGCCAACCGGCTTGACGTAAAGGAACAAACCGGCCTGACCTATAACCCGCTGCTGAAACGTTACCGACTGAATCCCCATGATGTATCCGTCAACTATATGATGCATTGCCGTCGAGGAAATGACTCATGACCCCCAAGGCCATTCTGTTTGATCTCGACGGCACTCTGGTTGATACCGCGCCTGACCTGGCAAATGCCACTAACCGTCTTCGCGCATGCCATGGCTTGCCACCACTTCCGTTTGCGACTATTCGAAGGGAAGTGTCCAACGGTGGCAGCGCTCTGGTTACACTGGCGCTCGGGCTGGAAACCAATGAACCAGAGCATGGCTCAGCAAGGCAATGGTTGCTGGACGCCTACGAACAGGCCGTGGCGACACATAGCCGAGTGTTCTCACCACTGGATGAGTGGCTTCACCAATGGGAAACACTCAAGAAACCCTGGGGCATAGTGACCAACAAGCCACGCCGCTACACGGAACCGTTGCTTGAGGCATTGACTCTCACGCCGGGTGCCCTGCTTTGTGCCGATGACCTCGCCGTCAAAAAACCCTCACCAGAGCCTTTGTGGGAAGCGGCGCGGCAGCTGGGTATCCGGCCTGAAGACTGCTGGTATGTTGGCGATCATCTGCGTGATATGGAAGCTGCCAAGGCGGCAAGCATGCATGCTGTTGCGGTTGGCTACGGTTACATAGCCGAGCAGGATGATTACCGCACATGGCCGGCTGACACCTGGTTTGCTGATTGCGCCGAACTGGTCAGCGCCTTGCCGAAACCATCCTGACATTATCATCCGCCGTTACTGTTCAGGCCCTGGTTGCGCGGTGGTTGCGCGTCCCACTTTTCACCGCTGATACCTGTGCTGTCAGGGCCCATCAGCCACAGATAGGTTGACATTATATCTTCAGGCGTTCGCAGCGTTTCCGGGTCTTCACCCGGATAGGCAGTTCGCCGCATCTGGGTAAGGGTTGCCCCGGGATTCAAGGTGTTTACACGCACATTAGGCTGGCTATCCAGCTCATCAGCAAGCACTTCCATGAAGCCTTCGGTAGCAAATTTGGAGACAGAATAGGCGCCCCAGTAAGCACGACCCTTGCGACCGACACTCGATGAAGTAAAGATAATCGATGCATCTTCGGACGCTTCAAGCAGAGGCAGCAGTGCCTGTGTCATCCACACAGGCCCATTAATATTGACCTGCATGACCTGCGCCCATAGCTCAGGATTATACTGTTCAAACGGGGTGATACGCCCGAGTAGCCCGGCGTTATGCAAAATGCCGTCCAGACGCCCGAACTCAGTGTCCAGCGTCTGGGCCATCTCCTGATAGTCCTTCAGCGTAGCACCTTCAAAATTAAGCGGGAAAATGGCCGGTTGTGGCCCCCCCGCCGCTTCAATCTCATCGTAAACCTTTTCCAGTTTAGTGATGGTCCTGCCCAGCAAGATGACGGTGGCACCATGGCGGGCATAGGCAAGTGCGGCAACTCGGCCAATACCGTCACCGGCACCGGTAACCAGAATAATACGATTTGCCAGAAGATCAGCAGGCGCTTGGTAGTCAATCTTGCAGCTCATGGCATTTCCTTTAATGAATTGATAGACGAATTTGTTTAAAGAGCGTCGTGGCAGGTTGTTATTCCGGCGTCTGGCGCAAAAAATCACCCGCAAGCCCGGCGGCACTGCTTTCCGGAAACTCCTCACGTAAGCGGTTCAATATTTCACGGCTACGTTCTGTTTCGCCCTGTCGAGCCTTGACAAGCCCAAGCTTGTAAAGCGCATCAGCTACTTTATTGTTGCCGGCAAAGTCATTGATCACCTTTTCAAATGATACTTCAGCCTCGCCCAGGTCGTCATTGGCTGCATGCAACTCACCCAGCCAATAATAACCGTTGGGTGTCAGCCGAGTATCCGGGTAATCATCAACAAATTCATTGAAGGCATCAATTGCATCATCAAATTCACGTGCTTGAACGAAGGCAAATGCCGCCTGATAGGCTTCTTGCTCTTGCGCAGAGGACCTGTCAGCACTTTGCCGGTCAGATGCAGGCGTGTCGTCTTCCTCCACGGAGGCATCTGCCGTATCCACGGAATCTTCAGAGGTGCTATCCAATTCAGGCGTATTGACAGGTATAACATCCCCCTCCAGCGTCGGATCAACGCTCCCCCCAGGCACTGTATTTTCCAGCGCTGCCAGGCGGTCGTCCGTATCCAGATAACGCTGCTGCCCCTGTTCGCGTACTTGCTCCAGTTCGTGACGTAATTCCTCCAACTGGCCACGTAGCTCCTGTATTTCCCGCTGATGTTCCTGAACCTGATTGAACATCACCAAGGCACCATCAGAGGCTGTCTGGGTATCGGCCTGTTGATAAAAGCTGCTTGCCGACGAGGCTGACAGGTCCTGCACAACAGGCTGTTGGGCAAGCACCATGGGAGCAACCATCAGGCCTAGCGACAACGTTATCCCACTGGCACAAACGGGCAGCCCAAAAAACCCTTTAGCCTGACTGACGGCATGCCCTTGCTGCGCTGATAGGTTTGGGCGCCTTGCGGCGAGACTGTGATTCATACGACCACCCTTAATCCAAAAAACAAAAGGCAGTGACTGACCTGTGGATCAAACGCGCATCCTGGACAGCACTGCCTATATCACCTTGTTGAGTTCACTGACCGATCAACAAAACAGGCCCCTAATAATCAAAAACTACCCGACGGTTCTGGGAGTAGGCGCTTTCATCACTGCCGCGCGCCGCGGGACGTTCTTCACCGTAGCTCACCACGCTCATCTGGCTGTTGGAGACGCCCTGAATATTCAGAAAACGCTGTACAGCGTTCGCACGTCGTTCTCCGAGCGCCAGATTATACTCACGGGTGCCACGTTCATCGGTGTGGCCATGGAGAGTTACCTGAGCGCTAGGATTCGAGCGAAGGTAACGCGCATGGGCCATAACGACAGATTCAAATTCACTTTTTATCCTGTCACGATCAAAATCAAAGTAGATGGTTCGAGCAGAAGGAATTCTGGAATCTGCCTGTTGACCGGCTGATGATCCGCTCCCCGAGGTTGAACCGGACTGCCCTGTACCACTGACACCTGAAGTGGATGCACCTGAAGCGCTGCTACCGGAATCGCTCCCCGACCCTTGCTGAGAACCGGAGACATCACTTCCCTGAGTCCCTCCTGTACTGGAGCAACCGGCGATGATGCTGATTGAGAACGCTACCGCGAATAAACGAACCATTGATTTGATTTGCATTATCAGACTCCTTGTCTGAACAGTGAAAGTAAATGAGACCTGAGCCAACTGAGAAGTCTCATGGGTTAATCCATAAACGGTGACCAGGCAGGTTCCCGTACATCACCCTGAGGTGACGGTAGTCGAAAAGACGATCGCCCATCTGCAGAAACCGCACTCAGTACGCCGCTGCCTCCACGTTGGGTGGCAAAAATGACCATCGTACCATTGGGCGCTACACTGGGAGACTCATCCTGGGAGGAGTCGCTCAGCACCACAAGTCTATCGCTTGAAAGATCCTGTCGTGCCACCTGATAGCCGCTGTCGGTACGATGAATCAGGAAAATAGCGTCACCATCCGGTGAAAAGCGTCCTCTTGCATTGTAATTTCCGGTAAAGGTCAGGCGCTGAGTCTCCTGTCCTGTGAGAGAGTGGCGGTAGATCTGTGGGCCACCGCTGCGATCCGACGTGAACAGCAGGCTGCGTCCATCCGGTGCCCATGAAGGCTCGGTATCAATACTGCTATTGTTGGTAATCCGCGTCAGCGAACGATCCGCCAGGTTCATGATATAGATTTCAGGCTGACCATCCTTGGAGAGTGACATGGCCAGGCGCCTGCCATCAGGTGACCAGGATGGAGCGCTATTGATTCCCTCAAAAGAGGTCAACTCAACACGTTGACCAGAGGTTACCTGCTGAACGTAGATGGCAGGACGCCCGGACTCGAAGGAAACGTAGGCAAGCTTTTCTCCATCTGGCGACCAGGCGGGTGACAGGATGGGCTGATCAGAGCTGAGTATTTCCTGGCTGTTGCGTCCATCGCTATCAGCCACATGCAGCGCAAATTGTATATCGTCACCGACGCCGTTGGCGGTGACATAGGCAATGCGGGTAGAAAAAGCGCCACGAATATCGGTAATTGCTTCAAATATCTGATCGCTCAGGTAATGAGCGGCACTGCGTAAATCATCTTTCTGTGTTGTGACACGTTCCGTCAGCATCCGGCGCTGCCCACTGATATCCATTAAGGCAGCAGTCACTTCCACTCCATCAGCGGTTTCGTCGACATTGCCGACCACCAGATAGCGCACATCCAGAGAACGCCATGGACCAAAAGCCACGTCGTCGGCACGGGTTGGCTGTTCAAACATGGCATCACGTTCAAGGGGCTCAAAGTAGCCGCTGCGCTCAAGATCATCCTGTATGATCTGAGCGACGTCTTCAGACGCGTTGCTGGCTTGTTCAAAGGGCACAACACCAATCGGCAAGGCACGGTCACTGCCACGTGTTATTTCGATGGTGAGGTTAGCATTCGCTGTGCTGCTCAGCAGACACAACGCTAACAAGATCCCTATTCGTCTTATCATTGGCATCAGCGAATATCCCCCGGAGTAAAGCGCAAATTGAACTGGCGCAGATTACGTTGAAATTCAGCAGGTACATCACGGAGCTCACTGAAAGGCGCCGCTTGTTCTACAGCCTGCTGGGCAGAACGATCAAAACTTTCATCACCACTGGTTGACGCAACTGATGTTGCCAACACCTCGCCTGAAGGGCCAAGGCGAACTGTCAATGTAACGGTCAAACTATCGCGGGCATTGGATGGAATAATCCAGGATTGTTCGACGGCACTGCGCACGATATTAATAAACGCATTGCTTGCCTGCTCTGCCTGACGCGCATTGGCCGCTGCCTCGGCCGCGCGGCGGGCTTCTTCGGCTTCACGCTGGCGCCGGGCTTCTTCTTCGGCTTCGCGCTGGCGTCGGGCTTCTTCTTCAGCTTCGCGCTG
>NZ_VMQS01000027.1 GCF_007625055.1 Halomonas sp. | reverse complement strand
TGCATCGGCTGCACCAAGTGCATCCAGGCCTGCCCGGTGGATGCCATCCTCGGCGCGTCAAAACGTATGCATACGGTAATCAATGACGAATGCACCGGCTGCGAGCTTTGCGTGGCCCCCTGCCCGGTAGACTGCATTGATCTGCTCCCGCATCCTCAGTGGCAAACGGCAGAAAGCCCGGCTGAGCAGGACAGCTACCTGGCTCGCCGTGCATCCAAGGGACGGGCTCGCTTTATGGCCCGTAACCAGCGCCTGGCCCGCGAGCAGCGCCAGAAACGCCGAGAGCGCCAGAAGCGCCGTATTCAACTTCGCTCACGCGCATCGCGCGGCGCAGGCGCCACTGAACAGCGCCAACGGCAAATGGCAGTCAACGCGGCTGAGCAGGCCCTCAAGCGGGTTCTGCAGCAACTGGAAAGTGCTCAACGCCGTGAGGATGCCAAGGCTGAGGCCACCGCGCAGGCACAGCTCCCTGATGCTCAGCGAATGCTGGATGAAGCCAGGCGTGCGCTGGCGCAGACTGCCAAGGAATAATATGAACGCTGACAAACGCTATCAGATCTTTGCTCGGTTGCGGGCGGAAAACCCCCACCCTACCACCGAGCTTGACTGGTCATCGCCCTTTGAGCTGCTGGCAGCGGTGCTGCTGTCTGCCCAGGCCACCGATATCGGTGTCAACAAGGCCACAGCGCGGCTATTTCCAGTTGCCAATACGCCGCAAGCGATCATTGATCTGGGCATTGAAGGTCTGAAAGAACATATCAAGACCATTGGCCTTTACAACACCAAGGCTGAAAACCTGATGAAAACCTGCCACCTGCTGGTCAACCAGCATGGCGGTGAGGTACCCAGAACACGCAAGTCCCTGGAAACCCTGCCCGGCGTGGGACGTAAAACCGCCAATGTGATTCTCAATACCGCTTTTGGCCAACCGACCATGGCAGTTGACACACATATTTTCCGGGTATCCAACCGCACTGGCATTGCCAAGGGTAAGGATGTCGTTGAGGTCGAGAAGAAGCTGGTTCGCCATGTACCACGGGAATTCAAACAGGACGCGCACCACTGGCTCATCCTGCACGGCCGCTATACCTGCGTGGCACGTAAACCGCGCTGCGGGAGCTGTATTATTGAAGACCTGTGTGAATTCAAGGAAAAAACCCCGCTGGACGCCTAGTTCATCATGGCTGCGACAGAGGCCCTAGCAGGCGCTGGTAGGCAGCCTGCCATTGGGGCCATTCCCAGCCACCGGTTGAAAGCAACGGCGGGCGTGCTGTCGGGTTCGTCAGCCATGTCTTCAATCTGCGCTGTAAATCTTCAACACTACCGTCATAGCGATATTCGGGCGGATAGAGCTCCGGAAAGCACAGCCGATCCGGTACCAGGGGCAATACACCGCGCTGAGCAGCTTCCATGATGGCCAGCCCCTGAAATTCATGCCAGGTGGTCGACACGACAATTCCCCCTTCACCGAGCAGTGCTTTGTAGTCACTGTCTGGCTGCGGCCCCCAGGCAATGATGTGCGCGTCAAGCCGCTCCCGGGCCTGCTCAAACACCTCAGGCGACTGCCGAAACTGTTGCCCCATCACGGCCAGTTCAAATGGCACGCCTTCTGCGCTCAAGGTATAAAGCGCGGTAAAAAAGTCCTCTGGGTTCTTATCGTATTCCCAACGGTGGTTCCAGATAACGCGAGCTGGCCTGTTGCTACTGGGCAAGCCGCAAGATAACGGTATAAAAAAAGTTGGTAAAACAGTTGCAGGCAAAATAGGTACGGGCAGAATATGGGCGTTGTTTCTCAGCCTTTCCAGGCGCGCAGCGGCAGGCAGATTTTCAGGCATCTTTTTCAGAAAGGCGCGCACGCCGTCGACAAAGGAATCCCGGTTATAGGCGCTGTTAAATACCACTTTATCCGCTGCCAAAGCGGAATAAAGGCTAACCATTTTGGCGTCTACCGAGGACACCTGCTGAGCAGATTCAGGGTAGGCAAACTGGTTTTCATGGAAGTACACCACCTTTCTGGCACTGCCCAGGCCAGGATAAAGGCCAATCAGCGTGGCAAGATCGACCATCGACGTTGCCAGTAACAGGTCGTAGGGCTGACTGAGGGTTGCATGCTCCTTGAGCGCCCAGGTCAGCGGGTTACTGCGTACTCGCCAGCTGAAATGGCGCGGCGGCAAGGTAAGAGTCGTCCAGTCGGCTTCAACATGCGCCATTACCTGTTCTGCCCAGAATTGATGACTGACTGCGGAATAGGCAGACAGCAATAACGCACGCATGGAGATATTTATCCTCGATGATTCATATATGGGTTGAGCATAGCCGGTCGACAGCTACTTTAGCAGCATTCGGCCAAGGTCGTCTTTGCCTTGACTGAGGCTACCCATACACTTGAGTCAAACGGCGATAAACCAAGCCTGGAGCACCAACATCAATAACAATGCCACACAGTACCTCGGGAGAGTCACATGGCCAATATCCTGGTAGTCGATGACGAGCCCAACATTGTTCTTTCGCTGGAATTTCTGATGGAACAGGCGGGTTACTCGGTCACGACAGCAGAGGACGGCGAGCAAGCCCTCGCGTGCGTGGAAAACGCCACACCGGACCTGATTCTGCTGGATATCAGCCTGCCGGGTATCAGTGGCTTTGACGTCCTGGAACAACTGCGCGCCCGGCAAGCAACCGAACACTTGCCCATCATCATGCTGACCGCCCATGGTCGTGAGGTCGAACGCGAGAAAGGAATGGCCATGGGTGCGGATGACTACATCACCAAACCTTTTTCCACCCAGTCACTGGTTGAAAAAGTCCGCCAGTTAATGGGTGAGGCGGATTCATGAACCGGCGCGGGCTGCCCAAGCGCCAGCGCCTGATTGGCCTGTGGCTGTTGCTTAGCGGCATCAGTTTCCTGGGTGGCGCCATTTTTGCGGCTCTGCTGGATGCGCAGCTGGCTCCTCAGGGCTGGCAGCGCTGGGTACTCTGGCTGGGCAGTTTTTCCGGTGGCGCCACCATTTTTCTGGTGGGTCTTCTGCTGGAGCGGATGCTGTTTACCCCGCTGCGCCATCTCCAGGTGCAGCTGGCCAGGCTGGTCGCCAACCCGGATGCCCGTAATGAACATCCGCCCGAGGGTTGGTTGAAAGGCCTTGGCCCGGATCTGCGCCGGGTGCATGAAAGCTGGCAGGCTGACCGCAGCCGCCTGGCAACGGCTCACACTGAAGGCGCGCGTAGTGCCGCGCGCATCCGTCAGGAGCTGGAGACCCTGTTGCAGGTGCTTGAAACGCCGCTGTTGCTGTGTGACAAGCATCGCCGTGTCATGCTGTTCAATCAGGCTGCCGAAGACTTTTTCCACGATCAGGATGGCCTGGGGCTAGGCAAGCGACTGGAGTCCCTGGTGCCCAGCCCCAGCCTGCAACAGGCCATGTCCCTGCTGCCTCAGGATGGCTCCCCACGTGAACTCTTGGCCCCCTGTGCTGAGCGCTGGCTGAAAATACTCCTGCGCCGGGTACCTGGCAGCGAGGGCGAGACCCTGCTGACCTTTACCGATGCGACTGCCTCATGGTCAAACGAAATGGGGGTGCGCGCCGACCTGGCCGCCATGCTCACCCCTCTGCGCCAGCACACCGCCAGTCTTATCAGTGCCGCTGATGCGCTTATTCAACTTCGCCAGCAGGGCGACCGCAGCGTTGAACTCTGCGAGCGCCTGGAAGGCGTCATTCAGTCAGAAGGCCAGACCCTGGGTGACAATGTGGCGCGTATCGGCCAGTTGCTGGATGACATGCAGCATCAGGGTGAGCGGCTGTCACCCATGTGGTCGAACGACTTCTGGCAGGCCCTGGATGAACGGCTTGACCCCGAGCACCGGCTGATCACACCGGTTGGCATGCCCGCCTGGTTCAAGGGCGATGCACCGGCGCTGATTGCCCTGATGGCCTCGCTGATCCAGCATCTCAGTGCCTATCTGCCCGAAAGCGGTTTTGAAGGTGAGGTCTGCCTGGGCAATAAACGGGTCTATCTGGACTTTATCTGGAAAGGTAGCCCCCTGCCCGAGCGCGCACTGGCCGAATGGCACCGACAGCAACTCGAGGTACTGCCTCTTTCGCCCACCGTGGCCGATGTCCTGCGTCAACATGCCAGTGATACCTGGAGCCTCGCGGATGAAGACAGCGGCTATTCGCGTATCCGTTTGCCTCTGCCCGCCACCGAGCGGGTTGGCGCGCCCCGTGAAGCGATGCCGCCACGGCCGGAGTTTCACGATTTCGGGATTGCTGACCTGCCTGCCCCGGATGAAGCACTGGCCAATCGCGCCCTGCGTAGCCTGGAAGTGGTTGCCTTCGATACTGAAACCACCGGCCTGGAGCTGCGCCGCGGCGACACCGTCATCAGCGTCGGCGCCTGCCGGGTAGTGAATGCCCGTCTGCTGGCCAGCGAGACCTTTGATTGCAAGGTCGACCCGCAACGCCCCATTCCCTCCGCCAGTACGGCCATACACGGGCTGACCGATGCCGACGTGGCAGGCGCCCCCCCGCTGGACATTGTGCTCAACCGTTTCCGCCAGTACCTGGGCGATGCAGTGCTGCTTGCCCATAATGCGTCCTTCGATATGCTGGCGATCAGCCACCACGGCGTCGACTTTGACGTGCCAGTCCTCGATACCCTGTTGATTTCCCGCGCACTGGATGAAGCCATTGACGGCCATGACCTGGATAGCCTGGCCAGGCGCTATCACCTGGCGTTTCCCCCCGGTACCCGGCATACCGCCTTGGGGGATGCCCGCGTCACAGCAGAGCTGTGGCTGGCACTGCTGCCGCGCCTGGAAGCCCGCGGCATTGACACCCTGGAAAAACTGCTTGCCCTCCAGGCCAATGCTTTTGACAAAGCGGATGGGAGTGCCTGATGAAACCCTTCACCCAAGCTTCCCGACGTAATGAGCGCCTGGCGGCGCTGACCCTGCTGATGGTGGTGCTGTTCAGCCCGCCGCTATTGATCGCCGTGGACCGTCTGCCCGGTTGGGCCAGCCTGACCCTGTATCTGTTTGCTGCCTGGGGCAGCGTGATTGGGCTGACCGCCTGGCTGATGGAACGCTCGGCGCCCTAGCCCATGCGTACCGATCTGGTCATCCTGGGTGCCGCCTTCAGCTATCTGGCACTGCTGTTTGTGGTCGCCGCCTGGGGAGACAAACGCGCAGAACAGGGTCGAACGGTCATTGGCTCACCCAGCATCTATGCGCTGTCAATTGCGGTTTACTGTACCGCCTGGACCTTTTACGGCAGCGTTGGACGGGCAGCGGAATACGGACCGAGCTTCCTGCTGATCTATCTGGGGCCCACCCTGGCCATGCTGACTGCTCCCTTCCTGTTGCGCAAGATGGTGCGCATTGCGGCTCGCCAGCGTATCACCTCCATCGCTGACTTCATCAGCGCCCGTTACGGCAAGAGCTCTGGTTTGGGGGCATTGGTCGCCTTGATGGCGTTGATTACCATCACCCCCTATATTGCCCTCCAGCTCAAGGCCATCACGGTCAGTCATGCCGTCCTGATCAACTATCCCGACTCGCCCGATGCCCGTCTGGCGACTGAGGGTTTCTGGCTGGATAAATCCCTGTGGGTCGCCCTGGTACTGGCAGTGTTTATCATCCTGTTTGGTACCCGCCACCTGGATGCCAGCGAGCGCCATGAGGGTATGGTCGCCGCCATTGCCCTGGAATCTCTGGTCAAACTGGTCGCCTTCATGAGCGTCGGCGTCTTTGTAGTGTTTGGGCTGTTTGCGGGCCCACAGGACCTGTTTCAGCAGGTGGCGCTGCAACCTGGGCTGACAGACACTTTAGGCCTGAATCATGTGCCCGGAGGCACCACCGGATGGGTAGGTATGTTGATTCTGGCATTTCTGGCGTTTATCACCCTGCCCCGCCAGTTTCAGGTACTGGTAGTGGAAAACGTCGATGAACATCACCTTACCCGGGCCAGCTGGCTATTCCCTCTTTACCTTTTGTTGATCAACCTGTTTGTGGTGCCGATAGCGCTGGCAGGTCTGCTGCTTGGCGATGTGGCCGGCGATCCGGACAGCTTTGTACTGACCCTGCCGCTTTCAGCGGGCGCCGAAGGCCTGCCGCTGTTTGTGTTTATCGGCGGCCTCTCCGCCGCCACCGGCATGGTGATTGTCGAAACCATTGCCCTGTCTACCATGGTCAGTAACCAGTTGATCATGCCTCTCTTGCTGCGTTTCAGGTTTCTGCACGCCAGCCAGCCGGGCCAACTGGCGGGCTGGTTGCTAGGCATTCGCCGTGCCGCCATCGTGCTGCTGCTGTTACTTGGCTACCTTTATCATGCCTTGATGGGAGATGCCTACAGCCTGGTGACCATCGGACTGGTCTCCTTTGCCGGTGTGGCTCAGTTCGCGCCTGCCTTGTTGATTGGCCTTTACTGGCGTGGCGCCTCACGCCTGGGCGCCATCCTTGGGTTGCTCGCCGGATTTGGGGTCTGGGGGTATACCCTGCTGCTGCCCGGCTTCGCACAGTCTGGCTGGTGGGACATGGCACTGGTTGAGCAGGGGCCCTGGGGCATCGAATGGCTCAAGCCCTATGCGCTGTTTGGCTTGCAGGAGTGGGATATCTATACCCATGCCCTGCTGTGGAGCATGCTGGCCAACGTCGGCCTGCTGGTCGGCGTGTCACTGTTCAACCGCCCCACGCCGCTGGAACAGACCCAGGCGGCGCTGTTTACCGAAGCCATGCACCCCAACCTTCAGGGCACGACTCTGTGGCGGGGGCAAACCACTCAGGGGGAACTGCGAGACCTGCTGGCACGCTATCTGGGTGCGGCGGCCACCCAGCGGGTATTTGCAGATATCGCTGAATCCCGGGAAGCTGCTGATCAGATTGCCTCTCACGCCCTGGTCACCCGTGCGGAACAGGCACTGGCGGGCTCACTGGGCAGCGCCTCGGCCAGAGTGCTGATCAATTCGGTGGTACGCGGCGAGGCTCTGGATCTTGAAGGGTTGCTGAGCATCCTCGACACCACATCGCAAACCCTGGAATATAACCGCCGACTGGAGCAGAAATCGGCTGAACTGGCGCGCATTGGCGAGGAGTTACGCAGCGCCAACGAGCGTCTGCGCGAGCTTGACCGCCTCAAGGATGAGTTTGTTGCCATGGTCAGCCATGAACTGCGCACACCGCTGACCTCCATTCGCGCCTTTGCCGAGATACTGCGTGACGGTGACACCTTGCCTGAACAGAAACGTCAGCATTTTCTTGGTGTTATCGTTCACGAAAGCCAGCGTCTTTCGCGGCTGATAGAGGAAATTCTTGACCTTGCCCGGCTGGAAAGCGGCCGATTGACACTTGACCCCAAGCCGCTTGACCTGGCCCAGGTGGCCCAGCGCAGCGTGGATGCCATTTCCCGTCTGCAGGAAAAACGTGGTATCGCCTTGGATAGCGCCATTGACGTGGCACCCGCCACTATTATTGGTGATCCTGATCGCCTGGAGCAGGTCGTCATCAACCTGCTCGATAATGCCGGAAAATTTGCTGATGCCGATCATCCCAGAGTGCGCCTGCGTCTTTACCGGCACAAACGCCATTATCGGCTGAGCGTTGAGGATAACGGTAAAGGAATCAGCGAGGGCGAGCGTGAAAGGGTCTTCGAAAAATTTCACCAGATTCAGGAACAGGGAGAAGCACCGCGCGGCAGACCCAAGGGCAGCGGGCTGGGACTTCCTATCAGCCGGGGCATTGTGGCCCATCTGGGCGGGCGGCTATGGGTGGAAGATGCCCCTAATCTGGGCGGCGCCTGCCTGATCATGGAACTGCCCGAAGCGCCTGAACAGGCTCACTAGATCAGGTAACTCGGCGGCGGCTGCGCACCTGAGCCTGCACCCAGCTGACAAAACGCCGGACCGCCTGCAGGTCATACACCAGCATATATTCCTGGTCCGCTCGCAGGCGGGTAATATCCAGCCAGCTGTCTGCCGTCAGTCCGATGGCCAGCTGGTGACACTGCTGATCCAGCATCAACTGCTGCAAGCGCTGAAAGGTCGCCAGTACAGTTTCAGCCTTCCCAGGTGTTAGCGGGCAATCAGGTGCTACTCCAAGGGCCATTAATCGGCGACAGGTTGATACTTCCTTACACCCCTGATGCACCGCCAACAAACGCACCGCGCTTACCAGCGGCATCAGGCCCTGGTGCTTCAGGTCAATCGCCTGCTCAAAAGGCCCCTCGCGGGTAGAGGTGTTAGCCAAGCGCCCACGGCGATTCAGCGCTACCGGTAACTCATCCAGCAGGGCGGCCATTTCATCCATAAACAGGGCTCGCCTGGGCACTATCTGGGTCACTGAAAGGGCCAGATCATTGGCCAGCGAGGTTTCACCATGCACTGGGCTGAAATCCAGCAGGATATTGGTTTGCTGAACCCGCTTGACCTGCCTGTCCTGTGTCCAGAGTTCCAACTGCGCCTGCCACTCGCTCAGACGCTTACGCCACATCGGCCAGCGAGCCATGACGTGGCCTTGACACAGCGGGATGCCGGCCTGATCCAGGCGTCGGGTAAACCCTTCCCCCAACGCCTGGAAATAGGCATCGATGTCTCGCTGACGGGCATCCGGATAGTCTTCAATGATCAGGGCGTTGTCCTGATCCGGGCCCAGCAGGCTTTCATCTCGGGCACCGGAACCCAGCACCAGCACACAGTAGCGTGCAGGCTCAGGGCCCCAGCCCTGGCAGTTCATTTCTTCAAGGGATTCATCAATGGCCCGACGATATAGCCAGGCATTGTAATCACTGATCAGCTGGCTGATTCGCCAGGCGGGAAGGTCGTAACGAAGCAGCACCTCTACCCACTGGCGTTGCCACTCATGGGCCGAGGATAACGTTGCAGGAGCAGACGAAAGGATACGCCGCAGGGGCTCCGTCAGGCGCTGTTCACCGACCTCGGGTTCAAATGGCGGCTCAAAAAGACAGCGCCATGGCGAGGCACGGTGCAACCAGTGCATAAGGTGCGTCAGACGCTCGAATCACCCGCCGCCTGTTGGCGGGGGTCGGGTTCAAACATGGCGTCACCCACTTCCTCGATATACCGCTTGGCCTTGGTGATCATCATCTCATCGCAGGCATCACGGCTTGGCAGCATGTCCGAACGTTCAAAACGGTGTTCACGCAGCTCACCCTGGTCAAGCCGCTGCTGAATCACGCCGCTCACCCGATACTGGCCGCCCTGCATATCCGGTTCGGATATAATCAGATAGCCTGCATATTCAACCGCTTCGGCGGCTTTTGCCCGGCTGTTGGCGTCACCCTCACCTGCACTGAACAGGCCTGAAAGCAGCTTTTTCAGCATACCGACTCCTTGAATGGCAAGCAGCGGCAGCTCAATGCTGCCGCACACATGGGATGGTTAGCTCTGCTGACGGCCCTTACCGGCCGCAATCCGCAGGCGCAAGGCATTCAGCTTGATGAAGCCTTCCGCATCCTTCTGGTCATAGGCGCCCGCATCGTCCTCAAAGGTGGCAATCGATTCATCGAACAGCGACGCGTCCGACTTGCGGCCGACCACAATGGCATTGCCCTTGTAGAGTTTCATGCGAACCACACCATTGACATTTTTCTGGGTCTCGTCAATGGCCGCCTGCAGCATGCGACGCTCTGGACTCCACCAGTAACCGTTATAGATCACTTCGGCGTATTTGGGCATCAGCTGATCTTTCAGGTGCGCTTCTTCACGGTCCAGGGTCAGCGATTCTATCGCACGGTGGGCGCGCAGCATGATGCTGCCCCCCGGTGTTTCGTAACAGCCTCGCGACTTCATGCCAACGTAGCGGTTCTCAACGATGTCCAGACGGCCAATACCGTTGTCGCCACCCATCCTGTTGAGAGTTTCCAGTACTTCATGAGGCTTCATGGCCTGGCCGTCAATCGCCACGATGTCGCCCTGATCAAACGTCAGTTCGATGTAGGTGGGTGTCTCGGGGGCGGCCTCAGGGGACACACTCCAGCGCCACATGTCTTCCTCAGCCTCGGCCCAGGGGTCTTCCAGAATGCCACCTTCATAGGAGATATGCAGCAGATTGGCATCCATGGAGTACGGCGATTTTTTCTTCTTGCCGGAGAAATCGACCGGGATGTCATGCTCTTCACAGTAGGCCATCAGCTTTTCACGGGAAGTGAGATCCCACTCGCGCCAGGGCGCTATGACCTTGACGCCCGGTTTGAGTGCATAGCCGCCCAGCTCGAAACGCACCTGATCATTACCTTTACCGGTTGCACCGTGGGAAATGGCATCGGCGCCGGTTTCGTTGGCAATTTCGATCAGCCGCTTGGCAATCAGCGGGCGCGCGATGGACGTGCCCAGCAGGTATTCACCTTCGTAGATAGTGTTAGCACGGAACATGGGAAAGACATAGTCGCGAACAAACTCTTCGCGCAGGTCCTCGATATAGATTTCTTTCACACCCAGCGCCTGCGCCTTGGTACGGGCAGGCTCGACTTCTTCACCTTGACCGATGTCGGCGGTAAAGGTCACTACCTCGCAGTGGTAGGTTTCTTGTAACCACTTGACAATTACAGAGGTATCCAGGCCGCCTGAATAGGCCAGAACCACCTTTTTGACATCGGACATTCTTGACTCCTAGCTGATAAAAAAACTCGCTGATAGACGCGCAGCGTCCTGGTATGGCTTTCAAAACACAGAGTATAGCGCTCTGGGCTGTCAACGAACACCCAGCCAGCGACGACGGACAATGAAAGCTGGTAGAATCATGCCACTCAATGACCTAATTGATCACCCATTTATCAGTGGCACTGAGCACCACTGACTCGCTACCAAGGAGAGCTGCATGAGCGAGGCAATTGCCCGCGACTTGATGGCCCAGCGTTTTCGCAGTTATCTACCGGTTGTAGTGGACCTGGAAACCGGTGGGTTCAACGCCGAACGCGATGCGGTGCTGGAGATTGCGGCCGTTACCCTGACCATGGATCCGGAAGGTAATCTGCTGCCTGACGCTACTTATGCCTACCACCTCCATCCGTTTGAAGGAGCCAATGTCGAACAGTCGGCACTGGATTTTACCGGCATTCGCCTGGATGACCCGTTGCGCCGTCAGGTTGCCTTGTCTGAAGAAGAAGCCCTGGGGGAAATTTTTCGCCCCATCCGCAAGGCGATCAAGGCACATGGTTGCACAAGAGCGATACTGGTCGGGCACAATGCAGCCTTTGACCACGGCTTTCTGAATGCGGCGGCCAACCGTAGCGGCATCAAGCGTAACCCCTTTCATCCCTTTTCCAGCTTTGACACGGCGACCCTTGCCGGTCTGGTCTATGGTCAGACAGTGCTGGCCCGCGCCTGCCGCGCTGCCGGGATCGAGTTCGACAACAAGGCGGCGCACTCGGCCCGTTACGATACCGAACGCACGGCTGAACTGTTCTGTGCCATGGTCAATCGCTACAAGGACCTGGGCGGCTGGCAGTTGGCCGTGCGCGAACAGGCCATGGATGACAACGAGTAATGAGCCAGCCGTATCGAGCGGATGCAGGCCCGGGCCCTTTACGCTAAACTTCGTCGACCACTGACAGCAGATGTCGAGGAATCCCTGTGTTTTCCTTGCCATTCGTATGCATGAAGCAGTTCAGTCACAGCCCCCTTTCAGGAGAGAAAGCGTTTCCATGGCCCAGCACAATGCCTTTTATGCCCAATCCGGAGGCGTCACCGCCGTCATCAACGCCAGCGCCTGCGGCGTCATTGAAGCCTGCCGTGAAGCTCCCGAGCAGATCAACAGGATCTATGCCGGCCACAACGGTATCATCGGTGCCCTCACCGAAGACCTGATTGATGTCACGCAGGAAAGTGAAGAGGCCGTGACGGCCTTGCGTCATACCCCGGGCGGTGCGTTTGGCTCCTGCCGTTACAAACTCAAGGATATCGAAACCCACCGTACCCAGTACGAGCGGCTGATCGAAGTGTTCAAGGCCCATGATATTCGCTATTTTTTCTATAACGGTGGCGGCGACAGCGCGGATACCTGCCTGAAGGTATCCCAGCTTTCCGAAAAGCTTGGCTATCCGTTGACGGCCATCCATGTGCCCAAGACCGTCGATAATGACCTGCCGATTACCGATAACAGTCCGGGGTTTGGCAGCGTCGCCAAGTATATTGCCACCTCGACGCTGGAAGCCTCGCTGGATATCGCCTCCATGTGCGCCACGTCCACCAAGGTGTTCGTGCTTGAGGTCATGGGTCGCCACGCAGGCTGGATCGCCGCTGCAGGTGGCCTGGCCGGTGAGAGTGAAGGCGAGCCACCTCACCTGATCATCTTCCCGGAAATTGCCTTTGATCGTGCCGCCGTGATGGCCCGGGTGGATAAATGCGTCAAGGATTATGGCTACTGCGTGATTGTCGTTTCCGAAGGGGCACGCTATGAAGATGGCACCTTCCTGGCCGATGCAGGCAACACAGACGCTTTTGGTCACCGCCAGCTGGGCGGCGTGGCACCTACCCTGGCCGGCATGGTCAAGCAGGATCTGGGCTATAAATACCACTGGGCAGTAGCGGATTACCTCCAACGCGCAGCACGCCACCTGGCTTCAAAAACCGACGTTGAACAGGCCTATGCGGTGGGCCGCGAAGCGGTCACCCTGGCTCTCGCGGGTAAAAACGCCATGATGCCGGCGATTCGTCGGGTTGCCGATACGCCCTACCAGTGGGATGTGATTTCAGCGCCGTTGAAAGATATTGCCAATCAGGAAAAATTCATGCCGCGTGACTTCATCAGTGATGATGGTTTTGCAATCACCGATGTGTGCCGCAAGTACCTTTCACCGCTGATCCAGGGTGAGGATTTCCCGCCGTTTGAAAACGGCTTGCCCAAGGTAGCCAACCTTAAGCTGGCCAAAGCCGAGAAACGCCTGCCGGTGTTTACGCTCTAGACTATCAGCGACAGTATCTGTCACCAGTAGGCCGAGTCTGGCGCCCGGCCTTCTGGAAAAGCGCCGTGTCTCTTTAGCGCAACAGCCAGGAAAGCACCAGCAAGAGAAGCAGGATGCCTGCCACGCCTTGCCAGAAACGCCGAGAATCCTGGCGACTTTCCTTTCGTGCACGACCCAGCGGTACACGCAAGGCACGCAGGAATTCAGACATACGGCGAAAACGCAGGGCCCGCTGTGGATCAAGGGCGCGACGCAATGCATCGTCAAGATCTGTCGATACTTCCGGATTGGTTCCTCGGGCACTCCGATAGGCAAGCCCTTCCAGATCCGTATGGCTACGCAGCTTATCCGGCGTTAACTGGTAAGGCAGTTGGCCGGTCAGCAACCAGTAGGTGGTTGATGCCAGCGAATATTGATCACTGCGTCGTCCGACGCTGTCGCCCAGCGCATATTCAGGTGCGGTATGCTGGCTATAACCCACTTGCGCGAGCAGCTCACCGGAATGACGATGACCGTCCGCCTCACGCACATGGCAGGCGCTGAAATCTGCCAGCACAAGTTTGCCGTGGGGGTCTATGAGGATGTTTTCCGGATTGATCTGCTGGTGGAGCACGTCACGATTGTGCAGCGCCTGCACGGCCTTGCCCAGCTGGTTGGCAATTTCAAGCCGCTGGTTCAGGCTTGCCTGGGGATGACGTTCTGCCCAGGAATGAAGCGTCTCGCCGGCCACATAGGCCATCAGGTAATAAAGGTAGCGGCGAGGCCGAGAAGGCTCCATCACCTTGACGACATAGGGCGAATTGACCCGTTCCACCACCCACTGCTGAAGCAGAAAATGCTCCAGATAGGCGTTGCGCAAGGATAATTCCGGACTTGGCGCCTTCATCACCATTTCGCGCTGGCTATGTACATCACGTACATGGTAAACCCGCGATTGCGCCGTTCGGGAAAGCACGCTGAGTATCTCAAAACCGTCAAAGCGCTCGCCGGGTGAAAGTTCAGGGGGAATGGGTAAGTCACCATAGACACGCCCGGGATGGTCATTGACCTCATCCGGCAATTCATCAATGCGCACCAGCTGGAAGCAGAATTGCTCTCCACCATAGCCGCGCTCCTGGGCGCGGGCCTTGGCTTCATCGGCCAGGCGTTCACAGGCAGCATCCAGGTCACTGGCATCCTGTCGGATCAGGCGAACATAATCAGACGGTAGCAGAGTGCCGCCAACGGCCTGGGTGGTGAACAGAAAGAGATCGCCCTGTTTCAGCGCCAGCGGGGTATAGTCAATATCCAGGCTGCCATCCAGGCCGAGTGCCCGCGAGGGGTAGCGGTAACCGCCCAGGTCCGTCACATGATCACGGGAAAGCTGTTCAAACTCGGCGCCGCGCAGGCGAAAGACCAGGGTATCGCCCATATGGAAGAGATGCCCTTCCCGGTGTCGCAGTATCAGCGCCGATAATGAGGATACAAAACTGCCGTTACGTACATGCTGGCTCTGGCTGTAACACCAGCTGTTCAAGGCTCTTAGCACTCGGGTAGCCGATACCTTGAGATCCCAATGGTCAGGCGTTGAAAAGTAGTCAGCCAGAAAACCACGCACGCTCAGGTCCCCCGCCTGTTTGGCAAGGCTGTTACGCGCCACTGAATCGCTGATGATCGCGCAGCCGCCCTTGGCCTGAAGCGTGGGCGCTTCAGGAATGCGCACTGACATGGAGCTGCGATGCTCTCGTCGGTCTGGCGCTACAAAGGCTTGTCCATAACTTATCAGCAGTTGGGCTTTGGCCAAGTGCGCCTCCTTGATTGGCTGAGCTGAATCATTATTTACATCAGCGCATGATACACCGATGCTCTTTATAGACCTAAACCCGGGCCACCGACCTAGGTGTAAGAAACCTAGGTCGCATTGGTAATTGCGTGCCCATGTTCGTATAATTCCCCCCATTAAGTCTTATAGACGTTATAATCCCGCGCGATTCAGTACCACCAAGGAAACCAAGATGAACTTTGATAACATCCCCGCCGGTAAGGACCTGCCCAACGACGTTTACGTGGCAATTGAAATTCCGGCCAACCACGCACCTGTCAAATACGAAATCGACAAGGACATGGGCGCCTTGATGGTTGATCGTTTCATGGCTACTCCGATGTTTTATCCAGCCAACTACGGGTTTATTCCGCATACGCTGGCTGACGACGGCGACCCCATTGACGCTCTGGTAGTGACGCCATACCCGGTAGCGCCAGGCAGCATTATCCGCGCTCGCCCAGTGGGTGTTCTCAACATGACCGATGAAGCGGGTGAAGATGCCAAGCTGGTCTGTGTTCCCCACGCCAAGCTCTCCTCCCTGTATGATGATGTGCAGGAAGTGACTGACCTGCCCGAACTGCTGCGCCAGCAGATTGCGCACTTCTTTGAGAACTACAAGGACCTCGAGAAGGGCAAATGGGTCAAGGTAGAATCCTGGGAAGGCGCCGATGCCGCGCGCAAGGCCATTGAAAAGGCGTTAGCGGCTCATCAGAAAGCCTGAGCCCGCCTGGCTGACTTTCAAGATTGCCTGAGTCAGCCTGAGCAGACATCCTGTTCCAACGGGTCGCCAAAAGGCGGCCCGTTTGCATTGCATCCCGAATTAACCGGCGATTAAACCCCGCGGCATGAAAGCGCACGACCTTACGCGGGGAGTTTTTGCCAGGGTAAGCTGTCTCAGCGACATCGATTGCCATGATTCAAGGACATTCCGTGCCACTCATCCGTCATTTATCACGCCTTACAGCAGCTTTGCTCCTGACACTGCTGACCCTTGGCTTATGGCCCCAGGCCACTCAGGCCCAATGGTTTTCCTCCAACGAGCAAGGCGAGTTTCTGCCGGTTCAGGAAGCCTTCCAACCCAGCGCCTGGCATGATGGCGATACGCTATATATCGGGATGGAAATCACCCCGGATTACTATCTCTATCGTCATCAGTTTGATGTGCAAAGCACCGACAAGAACACGACTCTAGAGGCTCCACAGCTGCCCGAAGGGCAGTTTATCACCGACGAATTTCTTGGCGATGTCTATGTATTTCGCGACCAGTTGGTGTTTGAGGTGCCCATTGCAGCCCCTCATGGTGGCCCCTTACCTATCAGCCTGACCTACCAGGGCTGTGCCGATGCCGGACTTTGCTACCCGCCGGAAACAGTCTCTGTGGAAGCAGTTCAGGCCCAGGCGCCTGCGGCATTTGCTGATTGGCAGCCTCCCCAGGGGTCTATGCAGGAAAACGCTTCCGGCCAGGCCAGCAACAGCGCTGCCAACCAGGCAACAGCCAACGAGAGCACGGGAGGAGAAAGCAACTTTAGCGGCGCGCCCAGTGACGATCGCCGCTTTACCACCCTGCTCAGCGAAGCCAGCCTGCCCCTGGCACTGGGGCTGTTCTTTATCGCTGGCCTGGGGCTGACCTTCACGCCTTGCGTGCTCCCCATGATCCCGATCCTGTCATCCATCGTGGTCGGGCAGAACCCGACCAGGCCGCGCGCCTTTGTGCTTTCCGCCAGCTATGTGCTCGGCATGGCCTTGACCTATGCGCTGGTTGGTGTGCTGATGGGGCTGTTTGGCGCCGGCCTCAACCTTCAGGCACACCTGCAATCAGCGCCGGTGTTGATTGTGTTTGCCATTCTTTTCACCCTCTTTGCTCTGGCCATGTTTGGCGCCTTCAACCTCCAGCTGTCTCCCCGTCTTGCCAACCGTATTGACCGCTGGCAGACAAGAGCCCAACGTAGCGGTCCTCTGGGGCTGGCAGTGGCAGGCGCATTATCGGTTCTGGTGGTTTCCCCCTGCGTTACCGCCCCCCTGGCAGGTGCCATGGTGTTCATTTCCTCCACTGGAGATGCCTGGCTAGGGGGTGCAGTGCTTTTTGCCCTGGGCATGGGCATGGGGCTGCCGCTTTTACTGGTAGGCACCTTCGGCACCACCCTGTTGCCGCGATCAGGCGGCTGGATGGAGGGGGTCAAGATTGCCTTTGGTCTGCTCCTGCTCGGCGTTGCCATCTGGATGGTTGAGCGCCTGGTACCCGCAGCACTGGCGCTGTTGCTGTGGGCTGCCCTGGCTGTTGGTTCGGCGCTGGCACTCGGGGCACTCAACCTTAATCAGCCGCAGGGCTGGGGTCGTGCACGCCAGGCATTGGGCATCCTGCTGCTTGCCTGGGGTATTGCCCTGGTGTTGGGTGCCGCCCAGGGAGGCAGCAACCCGCTGCGGCCATTGCAAGTGTCTTCCAGTCCTTCTTCAGCCAGCACTGAGCAGGCCACTTTGGCCTTTCAGAACGTCGACAGCCTGGCTGCTCTCGAAAACGCCATCAACCAGGCGGGCACCCGGAACCAGCCCGTGTTTGTTCACTTCACGGCTGACTGGTGCATCTCCTGCAAACAGCTGGAACGCGAGGTTTACCCAACGCCCGAGGTGGCCTCGGCGCTTGACGACTATATACTGATCAAGGCGGATGTGACCCGGACGGATGAACGCAGCCGGGAACTGCTTGAACACTTTGGGCTGTTCGGCCCGCCCAGCCTGCTGTTTTTTGACCAGGGGGAAGAAGTCGTCGATGCACGCATTCAGGGTGAGGTCAATGCCTCTCAGCTGTCGCGTCACCTGGGGGAACTGAATCGCTGGCTGGCAGGTTGAGGAACCTGACAGTCATCGCCTGTCATCAAGGAAATCTGGCGGCAGGATCAATAAACCGGCCCATACTGACCCCAGCGGGCTCGCTGGACAATGGCGTCGTTTTTCGGCAAACTTCGCGGTCATCAAGATCAAAACCTGCCGCATAAATTGACGGACTCTCGAGCAAGATTCATCAACGTGTCGGTTTATGGCTTTTTTTGATTCCGGTTTACTACGCCTAGCCAGGCTGTTTCCAAGCGCCGTGTTACACGTCTGCCATCAGATTGAGCAAGGCCATATTTTCATATTTCGAGTGCAGGACAAGTCAATGGATATCCGTAAAGTCAAGAAACTGATCGAGCTATTGGAAGAATCCGACATCAGCGAGATCGAGATTCAGGAAGGTGAAGAGTCGGTCCGTATCAGCCGACATCCCAACGGCATCCCCATGGCTTCCTATCCGGCGCCTCAAAACGTGCCTCAGGCCCCACAGGCCCCGGCGCCAGCCGCTGCTGCGCCGGGTCCGGCCGAAGCAGAGCCAGAGGTAAGCGCCGAATCTGCCTACCGCGGTGTCACTGTCAACTCGCCCATGGTAGGCACTTTCTACCGCAGTCCGGCGCCGGGATCCAAATCGTTCGTTGAAATCGGCGACAGCGTCAAGAAAGGCGACACCATCTGTATCGTTGAAGCCATGAAGATGATGAACCAGATCGAAGCCGATCGCGATGGTGTCATCGAGGCCATTCTCGTCGAGGACGGTGAGCCGGTTGAGTTTGATCAGCCCATGCTTTCCATCGCTTGATCTCCTCTTTCTGACACGGGTGGACTTTCCCATGCTGGACAAGGTACTCATCGCCAATCGCGGCGAAATTGCCCTGCGTATTCTGCGCGCTTGCAAGGAACTGGGCATCAAGACCGTGGCAGTGCATTCAAAGGCTGACCGCGAATTGATGCATGTGCGCCTGGCAGACGAAGCAGTCTGCATAGGCCCTGCCTCCTCTGCACAATCCTATCTCAATATTCCCGCCCTGATCAGCGCGGCAGAAGTCACCGACTGCAGCGCCATTCACCCGGGTTATGGTTTTCTCTCTGAAAACGCCAATTTTGCGGAACAGGTTGAGCGCTCAGGCTTTACCTTCATTGGCCCTCGTGCCGAGACCATCCGCCTGATGGGCGACAAGGTCTGTGCCATCGAAGCGATGAAAAAAGCCGGGGTGCCTACCGTGCCCGGCTCGGACGGCCCGCTCGGTGATGATGAAGACACGCTGCTGGCCACTGCCAGACGCATTGGTTACCCGGTGATCATCAAGGCCGCTGCCGGTGGCGGCGGGCGCGGAATGCGCGTTGTGCACACCGAAGCCCACCTGCTTTCCGCCATCAACGTCACCCGAACCGAGGCACACTCCTCGTTTGGCGATGGCACGGTGTACATGGAAAAATTCCTTGAGAAACCACGTCACGTAGAAGTTCAGGTACTCGCCGATGGCCAGGGTCATGCCATCCACCTGTATGATCGCGATTGCTCCCTGCAGCGTCGTCATCAGAAAGTACTCGAAGAAGCGCCAGCCCCCGGCATTGACCCGGAATCCCGCGCCAGGGTGCTGGAAGCCTGCCGTCAGGCTTGCCTGACCATCAACTATCGCGGTGCAGGCACCTTTGAATTCCTGTATGAAGATGGCGAATTCTTCTTTATCGAGATGAATACCCGCGTTCAGGTTGAACATCCCGTGACCGAGATGGTTACCGGCGTGGATATTGTCAAGGAGCAGCTGCTGATTGCTTCCGGACACCCGCTCTCGATCACCCAGGAGGATGTCACGGTCAACGGCCATGCCTTTGAGTGCCGGATCAACGCTGAAGATTCACGCACTTTCATGCCGTCGCCGGGCAAGGTATCTCTCTACCACTCACCGGGTGGCCTGGGCGTGCGTATGGATTCTCATCTGTATACGGGCTATACGGTACCGCCCCACTACGATTCGCTGATTGGCAAACTGATCACCTGGGGCGCGGACCGTGATATTGCCTTGACGCGCATGCGCAATGCCCTTGATGAACTGCTGGTGGAAGGTATCAAAACCAATATTGACCTCCAGAAGGATCTGGTCCGCGACAGTTATTTCCGCCAGGGGGGTGTCAATATTCATTATCTGGAAAAGAAACTCAGTTCCTGATTGCCCCATCAGGCGCTGAACAGCGGGGCGGTCACTATCGCCCCGTCTAATTTTTCCAGCGTGCCGGCCTTTTCGCTGCCACCATGCTGACAAGACAGTTAGTGGCTGCCCTCTTTGCCTTCCCGTGCCGTGGAGATCCTAATGCCCTGGCTACAACTCAGCGCTCATGTCGCGCCCGAACAGGCCGAATTACTTGAAGACCTGCTGGTGGATGAGGGCGCGACCGCCATCGCTCTTCAGGATGCCCATGATGATCCTGTCTTTGAGCCAGAACGTGGCACAACCCCCCTGTGGCAGGATACTGTTCTTACCGGCCTCTATGATGATCTTGAAGATATTGAGGCCATGCTAGAACGCTTGCAGGCCGCCTGGGCGGCGCACTATCCGGAAGATCCCTGCCCGACGATCGACTATGAACTGCTCGCCGACCGCGATTGGGAACGCGAGTGGATGGAAGACTTCAAGCCACTGCAGATGGGCAAGCGCCTATGGATTGTGCCCAGCTGGCATGCGCCCCCCGCACAGGATGCGGTCAATCTGATTCTTGACCCGGGCCTGGCGTTTGGTACCGGCACCCACCCTACCACCGCCCTGTGTCTTGAATGGCTTGATGGCTTGGCGGTGCAAGGTGAACTGACCCAGGCAAGGGTGCTGGATGTGGGCTGTGGTTCAGGCATTCTGGCCATAGCCGCCCTGAAACTGGGCGCTATCCACGCTGACGCCACTGACATTGACCCCCAGGCTTTGCAGGCCAGCCGTGATAATGCCCAACGCAACGCCATAGAAGAGTCGCAGCTGGCGCTTTACTACCCGGAGCAACTGCCCGCGGGCGACTACCCTCTGGTAACGGCCAATATCCTGGCTGGCCCGCTGGTCGAGCTGGCAGCCATGATTGCCGGCCATGTGGCAGCTGGTGGACGCATTGCCCTCTCCGGCATTCTTGCCAACCAGGCTGAGGAGGTTCGCGACGCCTATCAGGCTCAGGGCTTGCGGATGGATGAACCCACACTGCGAGAGGGCTGGGTCAGGCTGACAGGATACCGGCCGACAGACTGAGCGAACCGCCTGTCAGACCTATTGTGTTGTCAGTGGCCTTCACCCATGGAGCGAGTCAGCGTATCATACGACCCCCTATGTGCCGCGTATCGGTTAACCCATGAGCTGAATGCTATGCCTCAAACCTCATCACTGCCGACCATTGGCGACTACAAGCTACCCAATCAGGTTATCCTGGCCCCCATGGCGGGCGTTACCGACCAGCCTTTCCGGCAGCTCTGCCGCCGCTTGGGAGCCGGCTGGGTGGTCGGCGAGATGGTTACGGCAGACCCCAACCTCTGGCATACCCGTAAGTCTCGGCAGCGCATGAACCATGCAGGTGAGCCTTCCCCCAGAGTGGTCCAGATTGCCGGCGGCGACGCAGCGATGCTGGCCCAGGCGGCCCGCCTGAATGTCGATCTCGGTGCCCAGGTGATTGATATCAACATGGGCTGCCCGGCCAAGAAGGTCTGCAATAAAGCGGCGGGGTCTGCGCTATTGCGCGATGAGCGTCTGGTTGCTCAGATCCTCGACGCCGTCGTGGCCGCCGTGGATATTCCGGTGACCCTCAAGATTCGCACCGGCTGGTGTGCCGAAAGCAATAACGCGATGACCATCGCCAGACTTGCCGAATCAGCCGGCATTCAGGCACTGGCCGTCCACGGCCGACATCGCCAGCAGCGCTATAACGGTCAGGCGGAATACGACACCATTGCCGAGATAAAATCCCGGCTGTCCATACCGGTGTTTGCCAATGGCGATATCGACAGCCCGCATAAGGCCTGTGAGGTGCTCCGCCACACCCAGGCCGATGCGCTCATGATTGGCCGTGCCGCTCAGGGGAACCCATGGATATTCCAGCAGATCAGCCATTATCTTGAACATGGCAGTGAGTTGCCCCCTCCCAGGCTCAGCGAGCGATGTCATGTCCTCGGCGAACACCTTGGATCACTGCACGCATTTTACGGCGCCACCATGGGCCCGCGTATTGCCCGCAAGCATATTGGCTGGTACCTGGATACCGATAAACGCTTTGATGCTGACCAGATACGTGAGCTGAAGCGTCAGTTTAACGCCTTGACCTCGCCCAGCGCACAGCGGGTATGGATCCACAAGGCGATGGCTGATGATGCTGATGAGCGCCTCTTCGCTAAAGGAAGCCATGCCGCATGAAAGAACCGGCTATTTCAACCAATTCTGCTTTATCGAATTCGTGTTCAAGCCCGCCGACCGGCGAGGCCCTTTCCAGGGAAAGTGTGTCACCTCCACAACCTCTGCGCGAAGCCGTTGAAGCGTCAATGCAGCGTTATTTCGAACATCTGGATGGCGGCGAGACCAGCGATCTTTATGCCATGGTCATGGCAGAAGTGGAAGCGCCCCTACTGTCTTCCGTGCTGGCGTATACCGACGGCAACCAGACGCGCGCCGCCGCTGTTCTGGGGCTGAATCGTGGCACGCTGCGTAAAAAACTCAAGTACTACGGTCTTCTTGAAGGCGATGCCCCCTGAAGCGGGCCTTGCTGTTTTCTATCCATCATTTCTGTTTAAGAGCACCCCTAATGGCTGATACAACTGCAACTCCCGTGCGTCGCGCTTTACTCAGCGTGTCGGACAAAACCGGTATTGTTGACTTTGCTCGCGGCCTTTGCGAACACGGTATAGAACTGCTGTCGACGGGTGGCACCTTCCGCCTGTTGCAGGAAAACCGGATCGCGGTCAGGGAAGTCTCTGAACACACGGGTTTTCCCGAAATCATGGACGGTCGCGTCAAGACCCTGCACCCCAAGATTCACGGGGGTATTCTGGGGCGTCGCGGTCAGGATGATGCCGTCATGGCCGACAACGATATCGCCCCGATCGACATGGTGGTTGTCAACCTCTACCCCTTTGCCGCAACGGTCGCCAAGCCGGACTGCACCCTGGAAGATGCGATTGAAAATATCGACATCGGCGGCCCCACCATGGTCCGCGCCTGCGCCAAGAACCATGCCTACACCACCATCGTCGTCAACGCCGATGATTACCCTCGCATTCTGGGCGAACTGGCCGCCCAGAATGGCGAGGTCAGTGCCGCAACGCGTTTTGACCTTGCCGTCAAGGCTTTTGAACACACCGCAGGTTACGACGGCGCCATTGCCGACTTCCTCGGCCGCCAGATCGGTCAAGCCGACCAGGAGTTCCCGCGCACGTTCAACCTTCAGCTGCACAAGCGCCAGGATATGCGCTACGGTGAAAATCCCCACCAGGCAGCCGCCTTCTATGTCGAGCCTGATGCCAGTGAACCAGGCGTGGCAACGGCCGAAATGCTCCAGGGTAAACCACTCTCCTATAACAATGTCGCCGACACCGATGCCGCCTTTGAATGCGTCAAGGCCTTTGATGACACCGCCTGTGTGATTGTCAAGCATGCCAACCCCTGTGGGGTTGCGGTGGGCGAAAGCCCGCTGGATGCCTACGACAAGGCGTTTGCCACCGACCCGACCAGCGCCTTTGGGGGAATTATTGCCTTTAATGTTGCCTTGGACGCAGAGACAGCCCGCGCCATTATCGACCGCCAGTTTGTCGAGGTATTGATTGCCCCCGGCATCAGTCCGGAAGCTGCCGCCATCGTGGCTGAAAAGCACAACATCCGCTTGCTGGATGTCAGCGCCCACTGGCCTGCCAGCCCAAGGGCCTCAATGGATTTCAAACGTGTCAACGGTGGCCTGCTGGTTCAGCAGGCGGATGATGGCATGGTCGGACGTGACGACCTGAGCGTAGTCAGTGCGCGTACCCCGACCGAGCAGGAACTCCGCGATCTGGCCTTTGCCTGGCGTGTCGCCAAGTTTGTCAAGTCCAATGCGATTGTCTATGCCAAGGGGGGGCAGACAATCGGCGTGGGCGCCGGACAGATGAGCCGGGTATATTCCGCCAAGATTGCCGGCATCAAGGCGGCAGACGAAGGCCTTTCAGTGCCAGGATCGGTGATGGCGTCTGATGCCTTCTTCCCGTTCAGGGATGGCATCGATGCCGCCGCCGCTGCCGGCATTACTGCGGTGATCCAGCCCGGTGGCTCCATGCGTGATCAGGAAGTCATCGACGCTGCCAACGAAGCCGGTATCGCCATGGTGTTCACCGGCATGCGCCACTTCCGTCACTAAAACCGATCAGTACAGGACCATAAATAAGGCTCACCCGTATAAGCATTGCCTGAATGAGGTGAGCCTGCAATTACTATGAATATCACTGACGCCCGGCAAGCCTATTCCTGGCGTTGATTCAGCTACCACACGCCGCTTTTCCGTTATACTGGTGTCACGTTAACGTTCGATACACCATACGCCCACCTTCCTGAGCACCCCATGCCATTTTCAAAACTCGGCTTATCCCCGCCTCTTGTTCAAGCGGTTAATGAACTCGGTTATAAAACGCCCACACCCATTCAGGAACAGGCGATTCCTGCCATTCTTTCCGGAAAAGACCTCATCGCCACCGCACAAACCGGAACAGGCAAAACCGCTGCCTTTGTCCTGCCGCTACTGGAAAAATTCAGTCAGGCGCAAACCTTGCGCGGCAAACGCATCCGTGGGCTGATTCTGGTGCCAACCCGGGAGCTGGCGATTCAGGTCGCAGCCAGTGTGGCGCAATATGCGAAACACACGGGCTTAACCTCTATGGCCGCGTATGGTGGTGTGGATACCCAACCGCAAAAAGAACGCTTAATACAGGGCGTGGACATTCTGGTGGCTACACCGGGCAGGTTGCTTGATCTGGCGCATCAGCGCGCGCTGCACTTTGATGAACTGCAGGTCATGGTGTTGGACGAAGCAGACAGAATGGTCGACATGGGGTTTGTCGATGACATCCACAAAATCATGGTGCGCCTGCCTGAAGAGCGTCAGAACCTGATGTTTACCGCTACCATGACCCATGACGTTCGTGCCCTTGCCTACGGGTTTTCAGATAGCAGGATGACTGACCTGGCGGCTGACATCGCCATTGCTCCGAACATCCGCGCCGCGGCCAATATCAAACAGTGGCTGATCACGGTAGACAAGGACACCAAATCCGCCTTGCTGAGTCACTTGATCAGCGAACAGGCGTGGGATCAGGCACTTATTTTTGTCGAGAAAAAACACAGTGCGGCCAAGCTGGTTGCCCAACTGGAAAAGCGCGGCATCGACGCAGATGCTATTCATGGCGGCAGAAGCCAGGCCATGCGCGAAAAGGTGTTGGCACAGTTCAAGACAGGCGAACTCAAGTACCTGGTGGCTACAGGCGTAGCCGCCCGGGGCTTGGATATCGGTGAATTGAGCCGTGTGGTGAATTACGATTTACCCTACCAACCGGAAGAGTATATCCACCGGATCGGCCGAACGGGCCGTGCGGGCGCCTCAGGTGAGGCTATTTCTCTTGTCGACATCAGTGACTTTAAAAACCTGTGTGCGATAGAAAAGCGTTTGAAAAACACGCTTGAGCGCAAAGAAATTGCCGGCTTTCCGGTTAAAAAAGCAGTGCCCGCTTCCAATCTGAACCACGTTAAAAAAAGCAGGCGTTAAACCCTGACTCAGGCTTTCAGAACATAGCGCAATGTTTCCACCACCTGATCGGTTGTCGTACACCATGCCTGGGCCTGGGCATCGACTTCTTTCAGAGGGTGAACAATCTCTTCGCCGTGCAGGGTGATATAGGGTTTGGCCAGGGCTGCGCAGTAGCCCGCATCAAAAGCGGCATTCCACTGCTTGTATTTATCGCCAAAGCGCACTACCACCAGATCCGCCTGTTCGATCAGCGTACGGGTGCGAATGGCGTTGACCTTGGATGACTGGTGATCACGCCAGAAGCCATCGGCCGGTATACCCAGGTGGTCGCCGGCGGCATCACTGGCGGCGTGATCGGTGACCGGCGCGGTGAAGACGACGTCCAACCCGGCGGCCTCTGCGCCCTGCTGAATCTCTTCACGCCAGTCGGTGTGAATCTCGCCGGAAAGGTAAACATAAAAACTCATAGTAGATCCTGCGCATTGTGGAGGTTGTGGTTAAAGGCTCTAAATTAGCGCACACACGCGTTATGGAAAAACATTCCATAAATTCACGACACCCTTCCCAGCATATTCTCATATTGAGTGAGACGTTGGAGATTTACTTAACAGGCACAAAGACGGGCGCACCATCGACCTCGACGCTGGCCAGGCGTTGCCGGTAAAGCCGCTCCAGGGCAGAGGTCACCAACATCTCGTCTTTAGGCCCCCAGCAGGCCTCCCCGCCGGGATACAGCAGCAGAATATGGTCACACCAGCGGGCCGCAAGGTTCAGATCATGCAGGCACATCATCACCGCCGCGCCCTGCGCCGCCTGTTCGGCCAGCAGCGCCATCACGGCACTTTGATGATGTAAATCCAGATGATTGGTGGGCTCGTCGGCCAGCCATATATCCGGCTTCTGGGTGAGTACCGTGGCTATGGCTACCCGCTGGCGCTCACCGCCTGACAGCGTACTGGTCAGACGCCTGGCCAGATGAGCGGCATCCAGGCGCTGCAAGGCGGCCTCTGCCAGACGGTAATCCTCGGCACCTTCACGCTGCCAGGCAGAAAGAAACGGGTGCCGCCCGATCAGGGCGGTTTCCATGACCGTGGCCGGAAAGTCATCATGGCGCTCCTGAAAGACCATGCCCAGGCGGCGCGCAATCTGGCCACGCTTTAGCTGCGCAAGGCAGACACCGTCAAGCACTACCCGACCTGAACGCGGTGCCAACAGCCCCGCCAGCGTGTGCAATAGCGTGGTTTTTCCCGCCCCGTTAGGCCCCAGCACTCCCCACACCTGGCCGGCCTCGAGGTGAAAGGAGAGCGGCACACCTGGGGCGCGCTGCGGCACCCTGATCACCAGGTTATCGGTTTCCAGGCGCGTCATGAACGGCTCCGGTTGAGCAACAGCAGAAACATCGGCACGCCCAAAAGCGCCGTGATTACCCCCACCGGCAACTGCTCGGGGGCCATCACGCTGCGCGCCAGGGTGTCCGCGACCACCAACAGCAAGCCTCCGCTCAGCGCACAGGCAGGCAGAATCAGGCGTTGATCGTTGCCCAGCACAAGGCGCAGCATATGCGGCACCACCAGCCCCACAAAGCCGATAGTACCGGCACTGGTGACGGCAGTCGCGGTCAACAGGCTGGCAATCAGATAGATGCCCCAGGAAAGCCACCTGACATCCACCCCAAGGGCAGCGGCCTGCATGGGCCCGCGCGCCAGCACGTTCAGGTGGCGGCCGAGCGGCATCAACATCAGGCAAACCATCAACAGCAGCGTCAATGGCATCCAGGGGGCTCGGGCGTAGGAAAGATCCCCCATCAGCCAGAACAGCATGCCAGGCAAGGCCTGGGTGGGGCTGAGCGATAGCAACAGGGTGATCACAGCGCCCCAACCTGAGGCCACCACAACGCCGGTTAACAGAAGGCGCGAGGGTGTCCAGCTGCCTTCGCCCCGCGCTAAAGCAAATACCAGCAGCATGGAGACCAAGGCACCACCAAAAGCGGAACCTGACAGCAGCACACCGCCTAATCCGGCCAACATGGCCGCCAGTGCCCCCACTGCCGCACCGCCGGAGATGCCCAGTACATAGGGGTCGGCCAGGGGGTTACGCAGAAGGATCTGCATCAGGGCCCCGGCCACTGCCAGAAGCCCGCCTACCGCAAAGGCAGAGAGCGCCCTTGGCAGGCGCAGCTCCATCACCAGGGTATGCGCCAGCGGCTCCCCCTGGCCCACAAACACGCCCGCCACCTGCTCAATATCCAGGGTGGCACTGCCCACTATCAGCGCACCGCCGATTGCCAGCATGGCCAGCAGGGCTAACACCATCAGCGGCAGCACAAAGCGCGGCATCACGGAGGCGGCTCTGCCAGCGTGGTCTGGCGGACGTTATCGAGCTGTTCGCATAACAGGCGCGCCCCTTGCGCCAGGCGCGGCGTGGGCCGCTGGATCAGGGAAGACGGCACAACAAAGAGATGATCATTGGCGACGGCTGAAAGCTCAGGGTATTGCCGCCAATACGCGAGCCCGTTGCGGCTATCCTCGCCGTTACCCCCTGTGACAATGGCCGCCGGGTCCTCTGCGATAACCACTTCGGCGTTGAGGCGCGGCACCTGTCGGGCCTGTTCCCCCATGATATTGTCGCCACCGCACAGACTGATAATCTGGCCGATAAAGTTTTCGTCATTGACACTCATCAGGGGTGACTCCCAGACCTGATAGAAGACGGACACGGGTTCAAGGTCGGCATACCGGGCTTTTAGTGCTGCCATCTGGTTACGGAAATCCTCCGCCGCCGGATAACCCTGTGCGTCGCTGCCGGCGAGGCTTGCCAGTCGTTCGATAGCACTGGCAATGCCGTCGAAATGCTGCGGTTCCAGATAGAAAACCGGCAAGCCCAGCGCAGCCAGTTTTTCCAGCTGGGCCGGTGGATTGCCGGAGACCCAGCCAACCACCAGATCCGGCTGCAGGGAGAGCAAAGCTTCCAGGTCGATGCGCTGATGATCACCCACCGAGGGCAGTTTCTCGGCCTCAGGCGGGTAATCACTGTGCGCCACCACCGCCACCACCTGCTCACCGGCCCCAGCGGCAAAGGCCAGCTCAGTGGCGCCCGGCGACAATGCCGCAATCCGCTGGGCCGGCGCGTCAAGGCAAAGCGGGTCACCCAGATCATCAACAGCGCAGTAGGGCGAGTCGGCACTTACCGGCAGGCTGGCCGCCAGCAAAAGACCGGCCATCCCGCGATACAAGGCACCCATGGTTCGTTTACTGACCATAATGAACGCTGAGGAAACCTGCACGGCCAGCGTTGATGTAGTCAAACGGCGTCGAGGCAAAGCTCACTGGATCAAACTCCTGTCCTTGAGCAGTGGTAAAGGTTTTATCCAGCACATTATCCAGGGTCAGACGCACTGACCACTGGGGGGCGAACTCCCAGCCTGCGCGCAGGTTCAACAACCCATAGCCTGGCAGGCGCTGCTGATTGGCGGCATCGTTGTAACGATGATCCTGAACGACCCAGGAACCGCCCAGTAACACCTCATCAAGCTGGTAATCCACATCCAGCCTTGCTGACTGGCTGGCGCGCCGCTGCAGGCGCTTGCCCTGATTATCACCGCTGCGGCTTTGCGGATCAGTGTAGGTCAAGGCACCGGCAAACAGCCAGCTGCCAAGCTCGGCGCCCAGGCTCAATTCCGCGCCCTGAATGCGCGCCTTGTCCACATTGACGGGGGTAAAGTTGGCATCCAATGCAATCAGCTCATCCACCTCTGTCTGGTAGATGGCGGCGTCCCAGAACCAACGCTCATACTGCCCGCGCACACCCAGCTCAAATGTGTCTGATGATTCAGCGTTGAGATTTGGGTTGCTCGACCCGACAAACGGGAAATACAGCTCATTAAAGGTCGGCGCCCGAAAGGCCGTGCCGTAGCTTGCCCGCGCCACATGTTGGTCATCAAAGGCAAAACCGAATGCCAGGCTGCCGGTAACTTCATCGCCAAAGGCTTCGTTATCATCGTAGCGCAGGCTCAGCTGAGTCGTCAGCGGATGGAAATCCAGCAGCCCCTGTGCAAAAGCAGCGCGATTGTAGCGGCTGTTTTCATTGAAGTTCAGGCCTGATGTCTCGCTATCGCCCAGGTCATCCTCGGCCATTTCAGCGCCAATGATCACTTCATGCAGGCCAAACGCCAGAGTATTCAACCACTGAGCAGTACGCGTGCGACTTTCAAAAAGGGATGTATAAGTAGGTGCCTGGGTATCGCGCTCGTCACGTGCCTCTGACAGAATCAACCGGCTTTGCCAGCTATCCGTGACGGGAAGTTCCGCGTATACGCCAGCTACCTGTTGAACAAAATCATCTTCAGCGGGCCCCGGGCCTTCAAATTCACTGTTACCGCGCGAACGCAGCGCCAGAAGCCCTACTTCAGCGTCATTATCATAGCGATGCAACAGCTTGACCAGCCCACTAGTGGCGTCAAAGCTTTTATCTTCCCCATCACGGCGTACCGGCCCACCGTCAGTGTCGAAGCGGCTACCTGCAAAGGTATAGCGGGTGCCGCCCTGCTGGCCGGAAAGCGATGCGGATACGCGCTTGCTACCGTGGCTGCCACCGCCGATGGACACCCGAGGGCTGACGCCTTCCGCCTGGCTATCCGGGGTAAACAGCTGAATCACGCCACCTACCGCATCAGCGCCATACAGGCTACCACGCGGTCCACGCACGATCTCGGCGCTCTCAAACATCCGTGGATCGAGAAACTCCCAGGAGGCGGCACCGGTAGTGGCCGAACGCAGACGAATACCGTCGATCAGCAGCACATTGGCATTACTGCCGGTGCCACGCATAAACACACTGCTTTGCTTGCCGTAACTGCCAGAGGTACTTACATCTACGCCGGGCTGACCACGCAACAGATCGGTCAGATTAGACGGATCCTGACGACGCAAGGCCGCTTCGTCGATGACACTGACAGAGGCCAGCGACTCATTGGCAGTGCGCGGCGCCAGGGTTGCAGTGACAACCACAGGGTCAAGTGTGGCATTCTCAGCACTGCTTGTTGACTGAGCCTGAACGGCCTGGGGAATGGCGGCCAGCGTAAAAAACGCCAGGCCGGCAAAGGCGGAAGTAGGATAGGACATCATGGTTCCCTTGCTCTGCGTGCTCACCCGCACGGCATTGATAAATGCCAGGACACATGGGACAAAGGAAGCATCAAGCGCTGACGATATCAGCGCTTGACGACTTCAGGAACGCCCACCGCGTCCTGGTAGGTAACGGCTTTTATCAAGCCTTCATTCGGGCCGGTCTCCGGGCTGACGAGAGAAAGACGCCATGGCACTTTCCGAACGACCGCCTTCCCATGCGCTGTCAGCAGGCACAGTGGCATTATGGTCGCTCTTGTCTCGATCACCGTTGCGGGGGCAGCGTAGGAATCAAAGGGCATGTAACCAAAAATGACGGTCAATTATCCCCTTCACCCACTTCCCGTTTCACCGACAGTTCAGAAAACTGCCAGCACCCAAACGATGGCGTAAACTAGCAACTTGGCGTGAGCGGGTCAATTTATCAGGGTATCTTCACAGGCGTGACGTGGGTGGCGGAAACGAAAAATTAATCAAAAAAATTATGTAATATAACTACAAAAAACTCCAAAAGTACGTATAGTAGCAAATTAAGAAGGACTATATGAGTAATAAAACTACAATAAGGTGCCCTTTATACTGCCAGGTGCAGAAACCGCCTGCCTCCAGTGCCAAAAGCCAATGGTGCTTTTGATAGGGTATTCACGTCACCAACACCTAGACTCCCGATTCGCGAGGTTTGCTATGGCCACTTCATCATCACCGCTCCACCCCACGGTTGCCAACATCACGCAACGTATCCGCGAGCGCTCTGCCGAGCGGCGTGCCCTCTATGAGCAGCGCATGGCTGATCAACATCGCCAGGGAGTCCATCGCGGCAGCCTGTCCTGCGGCAACCTGGCCCATGGTTTTGCCGCCTGTGGCAGCGAGGACAAAAATGCCCTCAAGCTGATGAACAGCGCCAACCTGGGCATTATTTCGTCCTACAACGACATGCTGTCCGCGCATCAGCCGTTTGAGACCTTCCCTGCCACCATCAAGGCGGCCGCTCGCGATATGGGGTCGACGGCCCAGTTTGCCGGCGGCGTACCTGCCATGTGTGATGGTGTCACCCAGGGCCAGCCGGGCATGGAACTCTCGCTGTTTTCCCGCGATGTCATTGCCATGGCCGCTGCCGTTGGGCTTTCTCACAACATGTTTGACGCCGCCCTGTATCTGGGGGTCTGCGACAAGATCATTCCCGGTCTGTTTATTGCCGCCGCGCGATTCGGCCACCTGCCCGCCATGTTTGTGCCGGCCGGCCCCATGCCCAGCGGTTTGCCCAACAAGGAAAAAGCACGCATCCGCCAGCTGTTTGCAGAAGGCAAGGCCAGCCGTGAAGACCTGCTGGAAGCCGAGTCGGCCTCCTACCACAGCCCGGGCACCTGCACGTTTTACGGCACTGCCAACTCCAACCAGTTAATGATGGAAATGATGGGCCTGCACCTGCCGGGCACCTCCTTTGTGAACCCCGGCACACATATGCGTGAAGCCCTCACCCGCTACGCCACCGAACAGGCTATTCGCAATACGGAGTCGGGTGGCGACTATCGTCCCTTCTACCAGCAGATTGATGAGCGTGCCATCGTCAATGCCGTGGTGGGGTTGTTGGCTTCTGGCGGTTCCACCAATCACACCATGCACCTGATCGCCATGGCGGCAGCGGCCGGTATCACTTTGACCTGGGACGACTTTACCGACCTCTCTGCCGTCACCCCCAGCCTGATGCAGGTTTACCCCAACGGTCAGGCGGATATTAATCACTTCCAGGCCGCTGGCGGTATGAGCTACCTGTTCCGCGAACTGCTCGGCGCTGGTCTGATCCATGGCGATATCCCCAGCGTGTTTGGCACCGATATGACCGCCTACACCCAGGAGCCCTTCCTGGAAGACGGCAAACTGGTGTGGCGCGAAGGCGCCGACCATAGCCTTGATGAGGATGTATTGCGTCCGGTTGCCCAGCCCTTTGCCCCTACCGGCGGCCTGACGGTGATGAAGGGCAACCTGGGACGTGGCGTGATCAAGATATCAGCGGTAGCGGAAGAACATCGCATCGTTGAAGCACCGGTCAAGATCTTTGAAGACCAGAACGAGCTTAAAGGCGCCTTTGAAGCCGGAGAGCTGGATCGTGATGTGATTGCGGTCGTGCGTTTTCAGGGCCCCAAGGCCAACGGCATGCCTGAACTGCACAAGCTGACGCCCTTTCTGGGCGTGCTTCAGGATCGCGGCCACAAGGTGGCTCTGGTCACTGATGGACGGATGTCCGGTGCCTCCGGCAAGGTGCCCGCCGCCATTCACATCAGCCCTGAAGCGCTAGACGGTGGCCCCCTGGCCAAGCTGCGCGATGGCGATGTAGTACGCCTGGACGCTAACAGCGGGACGCTGGAAGCCAAGGTAGATGCGGCCACCTGGCAGGCCCGGGAATGTGTGGTTGGTCATCTGGATCACTACCACGTCGGCCTGGGCCGCGAACTGTTTGGCGGTTTCCGTCACCTGGCCATGCGCGGTGAAGAAGGTGCTGGCGTTTTCGGTGGCTTTGAAGCCGATGACCTGGCCCGTCAGGAGGGTCAGATTTTTGGAGAGGATGCTTGATGCGACCGGCACTGATTGGCGACATCGGCGGTACCAATGCGCGCTTTGCACTGGTGCCGCCCGGGCAGATGATACCCCAAGAGGTTCTTAACCTGCCCTGCGCCGACTACCCGGGCGTTATTGAGGCGATTGAGGATTACCTGAGCCGGGTAGGTATCAGTGCCGCCGAGGCGCCTCGGGAAGCCTGTCTGGCATTTGCCTGCCCGGTTCACGCCGAGCGGGTCAAGATGACCAATAACCACTGGGATTTCATGAAAAGCGACGTTCAGCAGGCGTTGAATCTGTCGCTATTCAAGGTGATCAACGACTTCACCGCCCAGGCGCTCGGCGTACCCCATGTGGATGCCGAACATCTGGTCGAAGTGCAGGCGGGAACCGCTCTTCCTCACTCGACCCGGCTGATTATTGGCCCAGGAACAGGGCTTGGCGTGGCCGGCGTTTTTCCCGGCCAGCATGCCTGGATTCCCTTGCCGACTGAAGGTGGCCACGTCACCTTTGCGCCCACTGACAGCACCGAACGCGCCCTGCTGGATATCTTTCTGACTCGCCACTCGCGGGTCAGCGTCGAACGCATCCTGTGCGGCCAGGGCTTGCTTGAGCTGTATCAGGCTCACTGCCTGCTGGCAGATCAGGCGCCAGAATGTGAGTCACCCGCCGACGTCACCCAGGCAGCCAACCACGGTAACCCGCTTGCCAGCGCAACGGTGCTGCGCTTTTTGAAGATTCTGGGGGATGTGTGCGGTGATGCCACTCTCATCATGGGCGCTCGAGGCGGTGTCTACCTGTGCGGGGGCATTCTGCCTCGCCTGCTGGACTGGCTACCCCGGTCAGAGCTGCGCCAGGGCTTTGTCAACAAAGGCCGCATGGGCGCTTATAATGCCGACATTCCAGTCTCGGTTGTCACTCACCCGTGGACGGGGTTACTCGGTGCTGCCGAAGCGCTGCATAATGAAGAAGTCTTTTAAC
>NZ_VMQS01000078.1 GCF_007625055.1 Halomonas sp. | reverse complement strand
GTGCCTCTTGCCTCGCGGATCCGTTCATAGGCATTACCGATTTCGCTGGTGCGTGCCTGGGCCACTTCGCGCATGCTCTCTGGCAAGCCCTTGCCGGCCAGTTTGTCCGGGTGGTTCTGGCTCATCAGGCGGCGGTAGGCTTTCTTGATCTCGGCATCGCTGGCCTGGTCCGAAACGCCCAATACCCGGTAGGCATCCTCCAGCGCTTCCTTGCTGGCGCCCTGTGAGTTGGCAGCCGCGCCGTGGAGCATGGCTTCAATCTGCTGAACTTCGGTGTCGCTGCAGCCAATTCCTCGCGCGACCCGCAGGATCATCTCATGCTCGGCGGGGTGCAGCTGGCCATCTGCCGCGATGGCGGTGAGTTGCACCTGCAGGAAGACCTGGCGCAAGGTCGGCTGACGCTGGGTCAGGCGGTTAACCTTGGCCAGCTCCGCTTCCAGGTCGAAGCTGTCAGCGCGGCCACGTTCAAACGCTGCCTGAGCGTTGGCGCGAGCCTTTCCCTGCAGGTGCATCTGGTCGAACAGCTTTTCCGCAACGCTCAGCTCATCGTCGGTCACCTTGCCATCCGCCTGACACAGACAGCCCATGACCGAGAAGATCGATTCCAGAAAGCCCTCCTGAATCTGGCGTCGGGCAGCGTTCAGGCGGCGGCCGATATATCGGCCCAGCCCCCAGCCAAGCCCGGCACCGATCAGCAGGCCAATAACCCCCCCAAAGGCCAGGCCGATCAGGCCAAACACGATGATCAGAAATATCATGATATTCTCAACTATCTAAACGTTAAACATTGCAAAGTTACGCCAGTCGCGCACGGATGGCGTGTTCAATGCCATTGACATCCAGACCGCAATCGTGGAGCAGTTCAGCGGGCGTACCGTGCTCCACAAAGTCATCTGGCAGCCCCAGGTTGAGCACTTCCACCTGAACACCTTCAGCCGCCAGCAGTTCATTGACGGCACTTCCTGCCCCTCCGGCGACCACGTTCTCTTCCAGTGTCACCAGCAGGTCGTGCTCATCGGCGGCGTGGAGGACAGCGTTGCGATCCAGCGGTTTGACGGAACGCATGTTCAGGTGGGTGGCATCCAAACGCTCGGCCACTTCGGCAGCGGCGGTATTGAGGCTGCCGAAGGCCAGCAGCGCAATGCGCATGCCGTCCGCCTGGCTGGTACGTCGCAACTGGGCTTCCCCCAGGGGAAGGGGGTCGAGGTGTGTCGGAACCTCACTGCCGGGCCCCGTTCCACGCGGATAACGCACGGCCGCGGGCCCGGCATGGTAATAGGCAGCGCTCAGCATGGCGCGGCATTCGGCTTCATCCGCCGGGGTCAGCACCACCATGCCGGGAATACAGCGCAGGTAGGCCAGGTCCAGGCTGCCGTGGTGGGTGGGGCCGTCCTCGCCGACCAGGCCGGCACGGTCGATGGCAAAGGTGACATCCAGATTCTGTACGGCGACATCGTGGATCAGCTGATCATAGCCGCGCTGCAGAAAGGTGGAATAGATGGCTACTACCGGCTTCATGTCCTCACAGGCCATGCCGGCGGCCAGGGTCACCGCATGCTGTTCAGCAATGGCCACATCGTAGTAGCGCTCTGGGTACTCACGGGAAAAGCGTATCAGGTCAGAACCTTCGCGCATGGCCGGGGTGATGCCCATCAGGCGGCCGTCTTCTGCCGCCATATCGCACAGCCAGTCACCAAAGACATTGCAGTACTTACGTGGCGCAGGCCGGGGAGAGGAAGGTTTGGGTGCCTGGGGCGTTGGCTTGCTGGCATTCGGGCGTTCCAGCTTGGTAATCGCGTGATAACCGATGGGGTCAGCCTCGGCAGGCAGAAATCCTTTGCCCTTACAGGTCTTGATATGCAGAAACTGGGGGCCGTCCAGACCCCGCAGGTTCTCGATCACCTGGGTCAGGGTATCAAGATCGTGGCCGTCAATCGGGCCAACATAGTTAAAGCCCATTTCTTCAAACAGGGTCGCCGGGCTGACCATGCCTTTCATATGTTCTTCGGTGCGTTTGGCCAGTTCCAGCGCGCCGGGCAGGTGCGAGAGAACCTTCTTGCTCTCTTCACGCATCTTCAGGTAGGGCTTGCTGGCCAGCATCCGGGCGAGATAGGTGGCGATACCACCCACATTCTCGGAGATCGACATCTCGTTGTCATTGAGAATCACCAGCAGATTGGCGTCCACATGGCCGGCATGGGCCAGGGCTTCAAAGGCCATGCCAGCGGTCAGGGCGCCATCGCCGATAATCGCACACACCCGCCGGGGGTGTTGCTGGGCCTTGGCGGCCAGCGCCATCCCCAGGGCGGCAGACACCGAGGTGCTGGAATGGCCGACACCAAAGGTGTCGTATTCGGATTCGGCGCGGCGTGGAAAGGCCGCCAGCCCGCCATGCTGGCGAATACTGGTCATGGCCTCGCGGCGCCCGGTCAGGATCTTGTGGGGATAGGCCTGGTGGCCAACGTCCCAGACCAGGCGGTCCTCAGGGGTGTGGTAGACGTGGTGCAGGGCAACACTCAGTTCTACCACACCCAGGCCAGCGCCAAAGTGGCCGCCGGAGACACCCACGCTATACAGCAGGTAGGCGCGTAGCTCATCCGCCAGCTGGTCAAGCTGGCGCAGGTGCATGGCCCGCAAGGCAGCGGGATGATCAAAGGAGTCGAGCAGCGGCGTGGCCGGGCGCTCGCGGGGAATCTCATCGAACAGCTTCATGGGCACTCTTTTGTAAGGACCGTTTTCAGGGACCGCTTTCAAAGACCTTTGGTAACGATATCGTGTTGCTAACGGTGGTCATTTTCAATGGTCGCGCTCGATCATGTAATGGGCCAATTCGGCCAGCGGAGCGGCGGTCTCGCCAAGCGGTGCCAGTGCAGCAAGCGCTTCCTCGGTCAGCTGGCGGGCTTTGTGTTGTGCGCCGACGAGTCCGAGCAGCCCCGGGTAAGTGGGTTTTGCACGGGCGAGATCAGCACCGGATACCTTGCCTAGCGTTTCTGTATCACCGGTAACATCCAGAATGTCATCGTGAATCTGGAATGCAAGGCCAATACGCCGAGCGTAAAGGTCGAGGGCTTCCAGGCGAGGGTCCTCTGCCTCAACCGCCACCAGCCCACCCAGGCGCACCGCTGCCTCAATCAGCGCCCCGGTCTTATGGGCATGCATGTAGGCAAGGGCATCCACATCCGGGTGGCCACCCACGGCTTCAAGATCCAACGCCTGGCCAGCTACCATGCCATCCCGTCCGGCTGCCTGCGCCAGGGTGTGAAGCATGGGGCCGAGTCGCGGGTGTGGCTGTCGGGCCAGCACTTCGAACGCCAGGGCCTGCAAGGCATCACCGGCCAAAATGGCCGTCGCATTGTCATAGGCTTTATGTACCGTGGGTTGGCCACGGCGTAAATCGTCATCATCCATGTCGGGCAGATCATCATGAATCAGCGAGTAGGCATGGATCAACTCGATAGCGGCAGCGGGACCATCGAGTAAGCGTTCATCAGCGCCGAGCGCCTGGCCGGAAAGGTAGACAAGCAGCGGTCGCAGGCGCTTGCCGCCTACCAGCAGGCCGTGACGCATGGCCGCATCCAGGCGCGGGGCAGCAGGCTTGCGCGCCTCAAATAACCCGTTCAGGGTGGCGTCAACGCGCGTCTGGGCATTCTGGCGCAGCGCAGCGAGAGAGGAAGTAGCGGCTACCATGGGGGGTGATCCTTGTGGCCGGTGTCGCTGTCAGGCGCGTCGGTGCTGGTCTGGTCAGCGCGTTCGAGCGGGTCAAAGGGTTCCATTGCCGGGCGGCCCTGAGTGTCTTCGCTAAGCGCGCGGACTTTCAGTTCCGCTTCATCAAGGCGCTGTTGGGCTTCGCGGGTCAGGCGGATGCCGCGTTCAAAGGCGCTCAGGGAGTCTTCCAGCGACAGGGCGCCAGACTCCAGCCGCTCAACGAGGCTTTCCAGCTGCTCGACCGTGGCGGCAAAGTCTTGTGATGAAGAAGTGTTAGGGTCATTCATGGCCAGCCTACCGTATCTGCCTGGATCCTGTCGGCGCTTCAATATGCACCAACCTGCGTTGGCACTAGTATACACCGAGGAACCCATGCCGCGTCTGCCCACCTTGGCATCAATCTGTGCGGTTTTCATGCCGTTAGAGGATACTTTTCATCCCTTGGCAGCTACTTGCCCGCTGTGGGTGTGCTAATATATGCCCCCTTTGTGAACCTAACCACGGCGCGAGCCGCTGACCAAGAGGTTGATTCAGCCATGGCCAAAACGTCCCTGGAAAAAGGCAAGATCAAGATCCTGCTGCTTGAGGGCGTCCACCAGACTGCGGTGGACAATTTTCATAACGCGGGTTATCACAATATCGAACATCTGCCGACATCGCTGGATGAAGAGGCATTGATCGAGAAAATCCGTGATGTGCACTTCATCGGTATCCGTTCCCGCACCCAGCTCAACGAGCGCGTGTTTGCGGCAGCGGAAAAGCTGGTCGGGGTGGGCTGTTTCTGTATCGGCACTAATCAGGTTGACCTTGAAGCCGCACTCAAGCGCGGCATAGCGGTATTTAACGCGCCGTACTCGAACACCCGTTCGGTGGCTGAGCTGGTGCTGGCTGAAGCCATCATGTTGTTGCGTGGTATTCCCGAGAAAAGTGCCCGGGCCCATCAGGGTGGCTGGCTGAAATCGGCCAAGAACTCCCATGAGGCGCGTGGCAAGACCCTGGGTATTGTCGGCTATGGCAACATCGGTGCCCAGCTCTCTGTGCTGGCAGAATCCCTGGGCTTCAATGTCATCTATTACGATGTGGTCACCAAGCTGGGAATGGGCAATGCCAACCAGGTGGGGTCACTGGAAGAACTGCTAGGGCGCTCTGACATCGTCAGCCTGCACGTGCCCGACCTGCCTTCCACCCGCTGGATGGTGGGCGAAAAAGAAATTGCCGCCATGAAGCCGGGCGCGGTCTTTATCAACGCCTCGCGGGGGAGCGTGGTCGTGATTGATGCGCTGGCGGAAGCGGTCAAGTCTGGCAAACTTAACGGTGCGGCCATCGACGTCTTCCCGGTCGAACCCAAGGGTAACGACGAAGAGTTCGAAAGCCCGCTGCGCGGTCTGGAAAACGTTATCCTGACCCCGCATATCGGTGGTTCCACGCTGGAAGCCCAGGAAAATATCGGTATTGAAGTGTCCGAGAAGCTGATTACCTACTCGGATAATGGCACCACCGTGACGTCGGTCAATTTCCCGGAAGTCGCCTTGCCAGCCCACCCTGACAAACACCGCCTGCTGCACATCCACGACAACGTGCCGGGGGTGCTGTCGCAGATCAACCGGGTGCTGTCCGAGAATGATATCAATATTTCCGGCCAGTACCTGCAGACCAACGACAAGGTTGGCTATGTGGTCATTGATGTGGACAAGGCCTATGGCCCACCGGCGCTGGAAGCCCTCAAGCAGGTTGATCACACCCTGAAACTGCGTGCGCTGTATTCTGCACAGAACAGCTGATACCCAACGCACTGACCCGACGGGCACTAGCCCGCTGACAAGGCCCTGCCTGCGGTTACCCGTCAGGTAGGGCCTTGCGGTTTTTACGGGATGCACGAGCGGCCTGTTCCGCGTAAAATGCGCGTTTTTGATCCGGTCCGCCCTTTACGCGGGCGACCACCTGGAGCGCATCATGACCCCTACGACGCAACCCCCGCCGATTGTGGTGGCGGCCCTGTATAAATTCGTCACCCTGGACGACCCCGCCGAGCTGCGCGAACCCTTGCATCAGGTAATGCTGGATAACCAGATCAAAGGCACCCTGCTGCTGGCCAGGGAAGGCATCAACGGCACGGTAGCCGGACGCCGGGAAAACATCGACGCCCTGATAGATTGGCTGAGCAGGGATCCGCGCCTGGCGGACATTGCTCATAACCCGGCCTTCTATAAAGAGTCCTTCTGCGATACGCCGCCGTTTTACCGTACCAAGGTCAAGCTGAAAAAAGAGATCGTCACCCTGGGGGTGGCGGACATCGACCCTAACGACACTGTCGGTACCTACGTTGAGCCGGAAGACTGGAACGCGGTAATCAGCGACCCTGAGGTGCTGGTGATTGATACCCGCAACGATTACGAAGTGGGCATCGGCAGCTTTGAAGGCGCCATTGATCCGCAAACGGCCTCTTTCCGCGAGTTTCCCGACTATGTGCGGGAACACTACGACCCGGAAAAGCACAAGAAAGTCGCCATGTTCTGTACCGGGGGCATTCGCTGTGAAAAAGCCTCCAGCTTCATGCTCAAGGAAGGTTTTGAAAACGTCTATCACCTCAAGGGAGGCGTGCTCAGCTATCTTGAGAAAGTACCGGAAGACGAGTCGCTGTGGCGCGGCGACTGCTTTGTGTTTGATAACCGCGTCAGCGTGCGCCACGACCTCAGTGAGGGCGATTACACCCTGTGCCATGCCTGTCGCCAGCCGCTGTCGGTTGACGACCGTGCCAGCGCGGCGTTTGAGCTGGGCGTTAGCTGCCCCCACTGCATTGATACCCTGCCCGAAAAGACCCGTGCAGCGGCGCGTGCCCGCCAGCGCCAGATTGATCTGGCCAAGGCGCGGGGCGAGCCGCACCCTATCGGCCGAGACCTGAGCAAGACACTCCGACGCACATCCTGACAAGGGTTGTCGGGCGCATTATGCGGCAGGGGTATTCGCCTTTCGTCGCAGGTTACCCGCAGAGCGGTATGAAAGCGCTAGACTGCCAGCATCATCCATACCGCTGAGGGAGTATCGCCTGATGACAACAACGACAACGAGTCCTTCAACCGCCGCGGCCGGTAATGACGCCTCGGCCTCCTTACTGCTGCGTGAAGACACCCAAGGCGTGACCACGCTGACCATGAATGCGCCCAAAAGCTTCAATGCGCTTTCCGAGGATATGCTGGCTGCCCTGCACGCGACACTGACGGATATCGCCGCGGATGAGAGCGTGCGCTGCGTGGTGCTGGCCGCTGAAGGCAAGGCCTTCTGCGCGGGCCACGACCTCAAGCAGATGCGTGCCAACCCCGAAAAAGCCTATTACCAGACGCTGTTTGCACGTTGCAGCGAGGTGATGCAGGCGATTGTCAACCTGCCAGTGCCAGTGATTGCCCGTGTGCAGGGCATTGCCACGGCCGCGGGCTGTCAGCTGGCCGCCAGCTGTGATCTGGCTGTGGCAGCAAAGCGCGCGCGTTTTGCTGTCTCGGGCATCAATGTGGGCCTGTTTTGCTCTACCCCAGCGGTGGCACTGTCTCGCAATGTGGCACGCAAACGCGCCATGGAAATGCTGCTGACCGGCGATTTTGTCACTGCTGACACTGCACTGGATTGGGGGTTGATCAATCGGGTGGCCGAAGATACCGAACTGGACGCGGCCGTGGCCGAGCTCACCGACAAGATCTGTGCCAAGAGCGCGGTGGCTGTGCGTACCGGCAAGGCCATGTTTGGCCGCCAGTTGGCCATGCCGCTGGAAGAAGCCTACGCCTTTGCGGGTGAGACCATGGCCTGCAACATGCTGGCAGAAGACGTGGCAGAAGGCATTGATGCCTTTATTGGCAAGCGCCATCCTGAGTGGAAGCACCGCTAGGGTCTGTTGACGTTTCCTCACGGCCGCGACAGAAGCCCTTTTGGTGCAGAGCAAGGCGTGAGGAGCGTGGTTGGGTGGTTC
>NZ_VMQS01000026.1 GCF_007625055.1 Halomonas sp. | reverse complement strand
CGCGAGGTACCTACCCGCTCGGCCAGGGCATCCATGCTGATTACCTGGCCAAGATGCTGTTCGAGCACCAGGATGGCGCGCCTGACGATGCGGTCTTCCACCCGCCCGAACACCACCGGCTGGGGCTGGGGCGAAGTGCCCTGACGGCCTTCATCGAGCAGCATGATATGCAGGCTTTTCATCGCCCAGGCCTTGCCGATATGCCGCTCGATCAAAAACGCTGCGAGGTCGGCGGCGGCGGCCCCACCGGCGCAGGTGATGCGGTCGCCGTCATCAATGAACAGCCGGTCTGCCACAGGTTCAGCGCTGGGAAAGCGCTTGGTCATTTCATGATGGTGATACCAGCTGACGCAGCAGCGTCGCCCCTTCATCAACCCGGCCTGAATGAGTGCGTATACACCGGTACACAACCCCACCAGCGGGATGCCTGCATGATCAGCTTCACGCAGATAGGCGCTGGTCGACGCTTCCGGGGCAGCTTTGTCTTCCTGCACGCCGCCTATCACCACCAGATAATCAAAGCGGGCCGGTGGCTGAAAGGGCTGACAGGCGGAAATGATAGCGCCACAACTGGATTCGGCCGGTTCGCCCTGGCGGGTCATGAAAGTCCAGCGGCAGCGCAGCGGGCGGCTACGGTCGCCCTCATCGGCCGCCAGACGCAGGCAATCCACAAAGGCCGCAAACGGTAGCAGCGTAAAACGATGCAGCAACACGATACCTACCGAAAGGGACGGTGCATTATTTGCCGCTACGCTCATTGAATCACCATGTTTGGCTCACTCCTGAAAACCCTGGAAACGCGATACCTTGAACGGAGTCAGGTCAATATCAGTAGCTTAACCCGCCAGCAGGTCAGCCACCAGCTTCCCGGTGGTGACCTCCACCGTTATTGATCATCTCAAAGACAAACACCCCGCCTGAGATAGGGCGGGGTGTTCGCTGAACCGTCTGACGTTTTTTCAGATGCTGGCTGAACGCCGTCTCTAGGTGTTAGAACCGGACGCTGCTGCTGGTGTGCTCACCGCCGCATTGGCTGCCGCACCCAGGGCATCAGCAGAGGCAATATGCTCATCCTGCTTTTCCCAGAGGGCTCGTTCGGCATCTGTCGCCTTGGGCGAGAACAGCCCCGTCTGAGCGTAGAAGATACCAATCAGCGGCGACAGCCAGCAGGCAAACGCCAGAGGGATGTATAGCAGGTTCTCGACGTTGCCTTCACCGATTCCCAGACCCAGCACACTGATGACAAAGGCGCCACCCGCGTTCCAGGGAATCAGCGGCGACATCAGGGTACCGCCTTCCTCCACGCCACGCGAAAGATTAAGCGTCGAATAGCCCAGACCACGATAGGTCGGTGCATACATACGGCCCGGCAGCGCCACAGAGAGGTAGGGGTCGCCTGCGACCAGGTTAGTCGCGAACGATGTCGCAATCGCTGATGTCTGTACGCCTTTAAAAGAACGCACCTTGGCCATGATCGCCTTGATAATGGTTTCCAGGCAGCCGGTTTTCTCCAGCGCGCCACCAAAGCCCAGGGCAATCAGGATCAGGGAAATGGTCCACATCATTGACTGGATACCCCCGCGGTTGAGCAGGCTATCCATTTCGTCAACACCGGTTTCAATCTCGTAACCGTAGTTGGCATAGGTCACAATCTCGTGCAGGCCAACGCCCTGGGTCACCATCGCCGTCAACGCACCAGCAAGCACACCGGCAAACAGCGAAGGAATCGGCGGCATCTTCATGACCGCCAGAATGATAACCAGCAATGCCGGCAGCAGCAGCCACGGCGAGATCGTGAAGTTCTCGTTCAATGACGTGGTGATTGCTTCAATACGGTCAAAAGAGGCGGCCTGATCATCAATCATGGTGAAGCCCACTACCAGATAGATCACCAGTGCGATCAGCATGGCCGGAACAGTGGTGGGCATCATGTTCTTGATATGCGAGAAGACGTCATTGCCGGTGACGGCGGATGCCAGGTTGGTGGTATCGGAGAGCGGGGAGATCTTGTCGCCGAAGAAGGCACCAGAGACCACTGCACCGGCTGTCCAGTAGATCGGGATATCAAAGCCGGCACCAATGCCAACCAGCGCAAGACCCACAGTACCGACCGTGCCCCAGGAGGTACCCAGAGATACCGATACCACCGAGCAGATCAGCATGGCGGCAGCCAGGAAAAAGGCCGGAGACAGCATCAGGAGGCCATAATAGATCAGGCTGGGAACAGTACCGCTGGCAATCCAGACACCAATGATCATGCCCACCAGAATCAGCACCGATACCGAGGGTAACGAGACGTTGATAACGTGGAAGGCGCCATCTTCAATGCGCTTCCAACGGAAGCCAAGCTTGATACCGACCACGGAAGTGATGGCCAGGCCGATGGCCAACGGAATATGCGGGGTGAAATCGCCAAAATAGAAAATCTGGGTGCCGATAGCGATCAGCGTCAGAATGACAGGCGTCAGGGCAAGCCCGAGACCGGGTTTTTGACGAACCTTTTCTGGTTTCTCATCCATCTTGTAAACCTCATTGTTATTGAACGTGTGATGGTTTTGTATCAACGCAATCGTTCAGCTGATGTATTCAGGATACCGGCCACAGTCGCGCTTTCAGGGGTCACGCTGTCTCAACCTGTGACGCTCGCTTTCCAGCCAATGATTTATGACGCCTGCATCAACAACATTTCGCTTGGCGCTGATCTTTTTACATCCCCATTGCGAAAGAATACGAGGGTCGAACAGGGTTCACGTGTCTATTCCACGGGTTTTTATGTTGAATTCGGGGAAATGGCGTTGCGAGTGAACGCCTAAAGACATTTAGACCTTGGTCTTGATTAGACCTTGGTATCAACTTCGTGATGCTTTATAATGCGCTGCAACAAGCCCTATTTGGGCTTCTTGCAGGAGACCTTTTTATGACTCCCAACACATCAACCGCCGCGCATCTACAACGCAGCCTGCGTCAATGCCTTGCGACAGCGGCTGAACTGCTTTACCAGCACGGCCACGTGCTTGAAAGCATTACCTTGCCTCATCGCGGCATTGAGCGCCGTGAACTGGCCGCCATCAGCAAGCAGGCGCCTGAATGGGCCACCTGCCAGAAAGTGCTGATCAACAGCGAAGCGGCCAGCTATAATGAATATGGTCGCTTCGTGCTCACGTCCATGGGCCGTGAGCTGATGTTTGACATGTTTGGCGAAGGTGCCGCTGACTGCGCCTGACCAGGCTGCCTTCAGACAGATAGCAAAGCAGTGAAAACCCGAACGCCACCGTTTTACAACGGTGGCGTTCTTGGTTGTTCAGAAGACATTGACCGCCACCAGTACCAGGGTTGCCAGTGTCAGCAGGATACCGGCCAGTACCAGACGACCGTCACGGGCGACCAACCCCAAGCCGAGCAAGGTCAGCGCCAGCCCGGCGCCGTTGGCCGAAAAAGGAATAAACTCCATGGGCGGCATCGCCAGGGCGATGGTCAGCGCCGTCACTGCGGTGAGGCGGCTGCCCTGCTTACCGGTCAGCCATGGCCAACGTACGCGCAACCAGCGATCCACCCAGCATGACGGCTTTCGGGCATGTTGTAAGCCTTTCATGAAGGTAGTCCGGGCCATCTGGCGGCGCAGTAGCCAGGCGGGTAACCAGAACTGTCGGCGTCCGGCCAGCAGTTGCGCACCGGTTAACAGAACGATGGTGGCCATCAGGGTCGGTACGCCGGGAATATCGCCAATCAATGGGGCTAATGTGACCAGCCCAGCCGCCAGCAGCAAGGGGCCGAAGCCGCGAAAACCAATGGCATCCACCACATCCGACACCCTGATATGCTGACTCTCCGGCGCCACCTGTTCCAGCATGTCAATCAAGCCGGTAAGGCTTGAAACACGAGGGGTTTCCTGATCGTTCACCTAGTCGTGCCCCTTGAGCTGTTCTTTAAGCTGCCTGGGCACCTGCTTGATAATCAGCCGGTCAGCGGCCTCATCGTATTCAATGCTGTTGCCGAGCAGGTGCGAATCAAAACTGATCGACACGCCACCGGCACGGCCGGTGAAGCGACGAAACTGATTCAGGGTGCGTTTGTCCGGCGGTATCTCTTCTGCCAGGCCATAGTCAGCGTGGCGAATATGCTCATAGAATGCCTTGGGCTGGCGCTCATCCACCAGCGCCGACAGCTCATCGAGAGTCATGGTCTCACCGCGGCGCAGTTGGTCGGTGGCATAGTCGACCAGGGCATCGGTCTTTTCCCGGCTGGCCTCTTCGTCAAAGGCTTCCTTTTCGACGTAGTCGCTGAACGCCTTAAGCAGGGTACGGGTTTCCTGAGGCGCATCAAGGCCTTCCCCCACCCCCAGCCACTGGGCTACCACCTCGGCCACTTTCTGGCCACCGCGCTCTTTCAGAAAGGATACATACTGGGATTGAGCATCGCCCTGCTGCCACTGGGTCAGGTTAATGCGCGCGGCCAGGGTCAGCTGGCGGGTATTCAGCTGCACGGCAGGTATTGCATGGTGTTCAGCGTTGATGCCAATGCCTTCGCGCTGATGCACCAGCGCCACCAGAAGGGTGTCGGTATCCCCCTGGCGCTGATGGGTAAACAGCAGGTAGCCCGCCACCGAAAGATGCTCGGCGAGCGCCCTGGCCAGCTGCTCGGTCAGCCGCCGGGTCAGGGTGGCAAAGCCACTGCCATCGGCCAGGTAGCGCCCCAGCCCGCCAGCGAACGTGGTGTCTACCCCTTCAGGGTCAGCGCTGAAACGCCCCCAGCCTTTGGGCTTGGTGTTGTAGGTATCATTCAGGGCAGTCACCAGGGCTTCCATGGCATCACTGTCCTGGGGGTGCACGTCATCCGCCGCTACAATATCCAGCCGGGCACCATCCAGGGCAGGCTCCAGGCGGTGGACAATACTTTGCAATAGTGGCATAGGGGGTCGGGGTTCCTTGTAGCGGTATCAGGGCTTCAGTCGATAGCCGGTGCGGAATATCCAGGCAATCATTCCCAGACAACCGATCAGAAAGAGCGAAATCACCACAACGCTGGCCACAACGCTCACATCACTGATGCCGTAGAAACTCCAGCGAAACCCGCTGACCAGGTAGACCACGGGGTTCAACAGGGTTACCCCCTGCCAGAAAGGTGGCAGCATATCGATGGAATAGAAACTACCCCCCAGAAAGGTCAGGGGCGTAATCACCAGAAGCGGCACCAGCTGCAGTTTGTCAAAACCGTCCGCCCAGATCCCGATAATGAACCCCAGCATGCTGAAGGTCAGCGCCGTCAATACCAGAAAGACCAGCATCCATACCGGGTGAGCCACCTCCAGTGGTACAAAGAAATTTGAGGTCAGCAGAATAAGCAGGCCTAACAGCACCGACTTGGACGCTGCCGCTCCCACATAGCCAATCACGATTTCAAGATAGGAAATCGGCGCTGACAGCAGTTCGTAGATACTGCCGGAGAACTTGGGAAAGAAGATCCCGAACGAAGCGTTGGAGACACTCTGGGTCAGCAGCATCAACATGATCAGGCCCGGGACGATAAAGGCGCCGTAACTGATGCCGCCAATTTCCTCAATCCGCGAGCCAATGGCGGCGCCAAACACCACGAAATACAGTGACGTGGAAATGACCGGGGAAACAATGCTTTGCAACAGCGTCCGTCGGGTTCGTGCCATTTCCGACATATAGATGGCACGGACAGGATAGAGATTCATGCGCGCTCCTTGACCAGATCAACGAAAATATCTTCCAGCGAGCTTTGCCGGGTGTGCAGGTCCTTGACGCCAATGCCAGCGGCTTCCAGCGCGCGCAGCAGGGTCGAGATACCGCTGCTGTCGCGCTGCTTGGAGGAGCTTTCATAGCTGTAGATCAGCTCTTCACCTGTATCGCTTAGCGCCAGTTCAAATGCCGCCAGGGAATCAGGAATGCTGTGCAGGGGGTCAAAAAGCTGCAGCGTCAACTGCTTGCGGCCGAGTTTTTCGATCAGGGCAGTGGTTTCTTCCACCAGTATCACTTCACCGTTGTTGATGACGCCGATCCGGTCGGCCATCTCTTCGGCTTCCTCGATATAGTGAGTGGTGAGGATGATCGTCACGCCCTGATCACGCAGTCCGCGCACCACTTCCCACATTTCCCGGCGCAGCTCGACGTCAACACCGGCGGTGGGTTCATCCAGAAACAGGATGCGCGGTTCGTGGGAAAGCGCCTTGGCAATCAGTACCCGGCGTTTCATTCCGCCCGACAGGGTCATCAGGCGATTATGCCGCTTGTCCCACAAGGTCAGTGACTTGAGCACCCGTTCAATATGTTCGGGGTTGGGCGGCTTGCCAAACAGGCCGCGGCTAAAGCTCACCGTATTCCATACGGTTTCGAACGCCTCGTTGGTCAGCTCCTGGGGCACCAGCCCGATCCGCTCACGGGCATCCCGGTACTGTTTGACGTTATCAAATCCGTCCACCCAGACAGTGCCCCGCGAGGGAGATGCCAGCCCACAGACTACGCTGATCAGGGTGGTTTTACCGGCACCATTAGGTCCGAGCAGCGCAAAGATTTCGCCCCGCTCGATACTCAAATCCACCTGCCGCAATGCCTGAAAGCTGCCAACGTCTTCCTTACCTGAACCGCTTTTACCAGCATAGATCTTGTCGAGGCCTTCAATGCGAATGATCGGATCGCTCACTGCCTACTCCTTGCTGTGTAAAAAAGACAGACTTGCTGGCAGGCGCTAACGGCAATAGGCCAGCAAGTCAGTAGCTGGCCTATTGTACTGGACACAGACGGGTTTCCCTAAACGCGATAGCACTCTCTGCCCTGGCAGTGCAAAGGATAATGCGGTTTATATCCCCCCGGCCAGCCACAGGCAGGTCACAGTATCGCCTTTTTCCACCTGGGTCTGAGGGGGTATGACGGCCAACGCATTGGCATCAATGCAGGACGATAACACTCCGGAATTCTGGTCGTCGAAGGCCTCGGCGCTCACCCCGGAAGACGAGAACAAAAGCCTGACGCGCATATAATGCTGGCGCGGCCCGGTCGAGGTAGCAAACCCTGCGTTGGCAGAGATTTCCGGCAGTGACTGCAGGGCCGGGCAGGCCAGCAAGGCACCGATCAGCGGGCGCACAAAAAGCCAGGCGCCTACATAGCCTGACACCGGATTGCCTGGCAGGCCGACAAAGTGTGCCTGGCCCTGACGACGGGGCAGCTGCCCCAGCGCCAAGGGTTTGCCCGGGCGAATCGCCAGCCGCCACAGCGTCAGCGTGCCCAGTTCCTCCAGGGCGGCCTTGACATGATCTTCCTCGCCAACGCTTACCCCGCCGGTGCTGACCACCAGATCCGCCTGCTCGGCGGCCTTTTGCAGCTGTTCACGGGTGCCTTGCGGGTTATCCGGCACGCTGACCAGGCTGACCACCTCGGCACCAAAATTCTCCAAAAGACGCTTGAGCATGGGGCGGTTGGAGTTATATAGCTGCCCGGCTTTGAGCGGCGTGCCCGGGTCGATAATTTCATCGCCGGTGGATAGAAGCGCTACCCGCGGGCGGCGTACAACTTGCACCTCGGTCACTCCTTGCCCGGCCAGATGCCCAAGCGCAGCCGCCTCCAGCCGCGTACCGGCACGCAAAAGTGTCTGGCCGGCGCGTACGTCGCGGCCGCGTCGGCGGATATTATCGCCAATGGGAATATCAGCAGGCAGCAGGGCATGCTCGCCCTGGCGCTCCACTCGCTCCTGCATGACCACGCAATCCGCCCCCGGTGGAATCTCGCTGCCAGTAAAGATCCGCGCACAGGTGCCGGGCATTAGCGGTTTCACGCCAGAACCCGCCGCAATCCGCTGGCTAATCAGCAGCTGCTGGCCCGCCTCGGCGGCGCGCAGGGCATAGCCATCCATGGCGCTGTTGTCAAAAGGTGGCACATCCAGCTGCGCCTTGACGTCTTCGGCCAGCACCCGCCCGGCGGCGTCAGTCAGGGCTAACGGCTCAGTGTCCAGTGCTTGAGCATCCTGCAGCAATGCCTCCAGGGCCGTTTCTATCGGTGCCAACTCAGCCATGCTGGCCTCGCTCGGGGATCACCAGATTGGCGAAGTTACAGGGTTTGTGGCGGCTATCCAGCTGCTCGGCGAGAATACCGTCCCAGCCGGTGCGGCAGGCGCCGGTAGAGCCCGGCAGACAGAAGATGACGGTGGCATTGGCCAGCCCGGCCAGGCAGCGACTCTGGATCGTTGAGCTGCCGACCTCCTCGCCACTGAGCAGGCGGAAGCGCTCGCCAAAGCCCTCTATGCGCTTGTCAAACAGCACGGACACCGCTTCCGGGGTGGAGTCGCGGCCAGTAAAACCGGTGCCCCCGGTGGAGATAATCACCTGTACCTCAGGATCAGCGATCCAGGCGGAGACCACGGCGCGGATCTGGTAAATATCGTCTACCACGATGCGCTTGTCGACCAGCCGGTGACCCACGCCGGTGGCGCGCTCCACCAGCGCCTGACCGCTGCGGTCGGTGTCTTCAGTGCGGGTATCCGAGACGGTCAATACCGCCACTCCCAGGGGAATCATTGGCTCGTTCATGACCGCTACGCCTCCTGGCTGCCGCTGGCTTTCTTGTCAGCCTGACGTTTTTCAAAGGCCGCCAGCTGCTCGGGAGTGGCAGGCGCCTGGTAATGTTCCTTCCATTCGCTGTAGGGCATGCCATAGACATAGTCACGGGCGGCGTCGTAATCCAGCTCGGCACCCTTTTCCTCAGCGGCTGCCACCAGCCATTTGGACAGGCAGTTACGGCAGAAATCAGCCAGAATCATCAGGTCGATATTCTGCACGTCCTTGTTGTCATCGAGGTGAGTTAACAGGCGACGAAAGGCGGCGGCTTCAAGCTCTGTGCGTGTTGCCGGGTCGAGTTCATCAAAGGCTGGCATGATCTTTCCTCTCATTCAATGGGCTAATCGCAACTGCCGACAGCATAACAAAAGACACCGCCCGAAGGCGGTGTCTTTTGTTATCAGAGCCGTTAAAAAAACCGATAGCAAGCGGTGACGTATCACCGCTTTCGCCTCGCTAGCCGGAGCTTGATGGCGCGCTGTCCGTCCCTGCGCTACCCGCGCTTTTCTGAGCAGCGACTTCGTCTTCTGTCAGCGCCTGGTCCTTGACCTCTTCATACCAGAGGTTGTGGTGCTCTTTCGCCCAGGTTTCGTCCACGTAGCCGGTGGTCATGCCTTCCAGGGCACCTTCAGTACCCAGGGTACCGATATAGATGTGGCCTATTGAGACGGCTGTCAGCCCCAGCGCGCCCACCGCGTGAATCAGGTTCGCCCACTGCATGGTGTCGCGGCCCTGATTGAAGTTGGGGAAGTCGAGCACAAAGCCGCTGGCCACGACCAGCAAACCCACTGACGCCAGCAGCCAGTACCAGGCTTTTTCGCCGCCGTTGCAGAACCCGGCGTCGACATGTTCCTTACCGAACAGGCCACCGCCTTTCTTGAACCATTCAAGATCCTGCTTTTTGGGCATGTTTTCCTTGATCAGGCTGATCAACAGAATAACCAGCAGCACTCCAAAGATTGGCCCGAGGTAGTTGTGCAGCACCTTGGAGGTGGACACCATCCACGCCCAGGCTCCATCACCCAACAGACTGCGAAATACAAACTTGCCAAACAGCAGGTTAAGGCCAGTGAGCGCCAGGACGATAAACAGCGAGGCGACCGTCCAGTGCAGTGAGCGCATCAACAGCGACCAGCGAAACAGCTTGCGACCTGTGCGCGGCTCCTCCAGATATTTGCGCCCAATGATGATGTAAAACAGGGCAATGGCAGCTGCCATGCCACCAATGGCGATCAGGCCAAACGGTGACACCCAACGGTTGCGCCATTGACGCCAGGTCTCGCCGCTTGAGTTGACCAGGTTATAGTTGCTGTCAAAACGCGTATCACGGAAGTTGGCATCAGTTTCGCCGCTGCGCACCTGGCGCCATTGATCGGCGTCAATGCCCGGCGCCGCCGTGACCATTTCAGTTTCCGAGGTGGATTGCGCACTGGCCAGCGACGCCATGCCCAGGCTTGCCAGCAGCACCAGCGTGACACACAGCCAGCGCCACAGGCCCGTTTTGTTATGGTTCATGACAAGCCTCCTTACCCTTTACGGGCGGCGTCATAGGCGAGGTCATCAGCACTGGCCTGGGGGTTGCCTGACCAGGCACCGTCCGGATGGCCACGCTGAACCACACGCTGGCGGAAGATATCAGCCACTTCCTGAGCATCACCGGCCAGCAGCGCCTTGGTGGAACACATTTCTGCACACAGCGGCAGCTTGCCTTCGGCAATGCGGTTGGCGCCGTATTTCTCGTATTCTTCTTCCTTGGTTTCCGCCGGGCCACCGGCACAGAAGGTGCACTTGTCCATCTTGCCGCGCTCGCCAAAGGCGTTCTGCTGCGGGAACTGGGGCGCACCAAAGGGGCAGGCATACAGGCAGTAACCGCAGCCGATACACAGGTCCTTGTCGTGCAGGACGATGCCGTCATCGGTCTTGTAGAAGCAGTCGGTCGGGCAGACAGCCATACACGGCGCGTCGTCGCAGTGCATACAGGCCACCGAGATCGACATCTCGTCGGCTTCGCCGTCATTCAGGGTAACCACGCGGCGGCGCTGGATGCCCCACTCGACGTCGTTGGCATTCTTACAGGCGGTGACACAGCCGTTGCACTCGATGCAGCGTTCAGCGTCACACATGAATTTCATTTGTGCCATGATGTTTCTCCTCGTACGGCGCGGGGGCTTACCCGCGCCGCTTGGCTGTCAGTCAGGGTGTCAGGCGCGCTCAAGGCGGCACAGGGTGCACTTGGTTTCCTGCATCTGCGTCACGGTGTCGTAGCCGTAGGTGGTCGCCGTATTGGCCGCTTCACCCAATACATAGGGGGCGGTTCCATCCGGGTAGCGGTCATGCAGGCTTTCACCCTGGAACATGCCACCGAAGTGGAATGGCATGAACACCACCTCACGCGCCACGCGGGGGGTCACCAGGGCTTTCACCTTGACGCGCCCGCCTTCGGCACCCTCCACCCAGACCATGTCGCCATCACGGATACCGTGATCATTGGCCAGGGCCGGGTTGATCTCGACAAACATTTCCTGCTGCAGCTCGGCGAGCCACGACATGGAGCGGGTCTCTTCACCACCGCCTTCATATTCCACCAGGCGGCCCGAGGTCAGGATGATCGGGTAGCGGTCGCTGTTGTCGTTTTCCTGAATACTCTTGTAGAGGGTCGGCAGACGATAATGCGAGGCCACATCGTCCCAGGTCGGGTAATCCTCAACCAGGTCACGGCGGCTGGTGTAGAGTGGTTCGCGGTGCTTGGGAATCGGATCCGGGAAGGTCCAGACATTGCAGCGCGCCTTGGCATTACCAAAGGGCGCACAGCCATGGGCAATGGCGACCCGCTGGATTCCCCCGGACAGGTCGGTCTTCCAGTTCTTGCCGTCAGCCGCGGTTTTTTCCGCGTCGGTCAGGTCATCCCACCAGCCAAGATCCTTGAGCATCTGGGCGGTGAACTCGGGGTAGCCGTCTTCGATATCAGAATTCGCACTGAAAGAGCCATCCGCGAGAAGATTGTCACCATCACGTTCAACCCCGAAGCGGGCGCGGAAGGTCAGCCCGCCTTCAGCCACCGGCTTGCTGGTGTCGTACAGAATCGGCGTCCCGGGGTGGCCCATTTCGGCGGTGCCCCAGCAGGGCCACGGCAGGCCATAGTAATCACCATCTGCCGGGCCACCCTGGGCCTTGAGATCACGGAAGCTGAAGGTATGCCAGTTCTGCTGGTGTTCCTTCAGGCGCTCCGGGCTCTGGCCGGTATAGCCGACCGTCCACATGCCGGCGTTGAACTCGCGGGTAATGTCCTCGGTCACCGGGCGGTTGTTCTCGACGCGGATGTTCTTGAACAGCTCCTCGGCAAAGCCGAGTTTCTGCGCCAGCAGGTACATGATTTCATGATCGGGCTTGGACTCGAACAGCGGCTCGATCACCTGATCGCGCCACTGGATGGAGCGGTTGGTCGCGGTCACACTGCCGGTGGTTTCAAACTGGGTAGCCGCCGGCAGCAGGTAAACGCCATCGGTGCGGTCGTGCATGACGCCTGCCACGGTCGGATAGGGGTCGACGATGACCATCATTTCCAGCTGTTTCATGGCCTGCTGCATTTCCGGCCCACGGGTCTGGGAGTTGACCGCGTGGCCCCAGTAGAACATAGCCTTCAGCTTGGAGCGCTGGGAGATGTTCTCATCCTCTTCCAGCACGCCGTCGATCCAGCGCGAGACGGTAATGCCGCTTGAATGCATCGGCTTGCCATCAGTGTACTCGGTCTGATCGAAGCGGCTCTGCAGCCACTCGTAGTCCAGGCCCCAGACGCCTGCCCAATGCCGCCAGGCGCCTTCCGCCAGGCCATAGTAGCCGGGCAGTGAGTGAGACATCAGCCCCAGGTCAGTGGCGCCCTGAACGTTATCGTGGCCGCGGAAGATATTGGTGCCGCCACCGGATTTACCCATGTTGCCCAGGGCCAGCTCCAGAATGCAGTAGGCGCGGGTATTGTTATTGCCCGTGGTGTGCTGGGTCCCGCCCATGCACCAGACAATGCAGCCCGGGCGGTTATCCGCCAGACGCTTGGCCGTATCGAACATGACCTCTTCGGGTACGCCGGTAATCCGTTCCACTTCAGAGGGCGTGAAGCTGGCCACTTCAGCGCGGACGTCATCCATTGCGTAGACACGCTGATCAATGAACTCGCTGTCTTCCCAGCCGTTTTCAAAGATGTGCCACAGAAGGCCCCAGATAAAGGCCACGTCCGAGCCCGGGCGCAGGCGCACAAAGCTGTCTGCCTTGGCGGCTGTGCGGGTGAAGCGCGGGTCGACCACAATAATCTGGGCGTGACTGCGCTCCTTGGCCAGCAGGATATGCTGCATGGCCACCGGGTGGGCTTCGCTGGGGTTGGAGCCGATAAACATGATCGACTTGGAGTTCTGGATATCATTGAGCGAGTTGGTCATCGCTCCGTAACCCCAGGTATTGGCCACACCGGCCACCGTCGTGGAGTGACAGATACGCGCCTGGTGGTCAGTGTTGTTGGTACCGGCCAGAGCCGCAAACTTGCGCATCAGGTAGGCCTGTTCATTATTGAACTTGGCCGAGCCCAACCAGTAGATGCTGTCGGGGCTGTACTGTTCAGACAGCTCCAGCACCTTGCTGCCGATTTCCTCGATGGCATCTTCCCAGCTCAGCCGCTGCCACTCGCCATCCACCAGCTTCATGGGATATTTCAGACGACGGCTGGAATGCCCGTGCTGACGCAGCGCCGCCCCCTTGGCACAGTGAGCGCCGCGGTTGATGGGATGATCAAAGGCAGGCTCCTGCTTGGTCCAGATACCTTCCTGAACTTCGGCATAAACGCCACAGCCCACTGAACAGTGGGAGCAGACCGTCCGCTTGGTTTCCACAGGGGAGTCCAGCACCGGTGTCTTGTCGGCAGACTCGGCGCGCTGCATCATCGGCGCGCCGACAAAGCCAGCAGCAGCAATACCGCCGGTCGCGGCACCGCTGCGCTTCAGGAACTGGCGACGGCTGATACCCAGCCCGCTCGCCTGGCTGTTAGTTTTGCGAGTTAAACGCATGGCAGTTCTCCTGGCGGTGGCCGGTTAATCACGCAGGGTCGCGTAGAAGGCGCGAATATGCTCGGTTTCACGGTAGTTGAGCGAAGGTGCTTCACTACGGGCAGGCGTTTCCTCGGCATTAGCCAGGGTCACATGACCGACCGCAGCAGCGGCACCGGCCGCCGCTGTACCTAAACCCACGGTTTTCATGAAACGGCGCCGTTCCGGGTTGGGGGCACTGCCATCCTTGGGGTTAACGGGACTTGATGTGGACATCGGGGCTCTCCTCTCTGCACGGATCAGGTGTTGCCGGCCACTGGCGAATACGCGCTGATGCAGCCGATTCCTGATATTTTTTTATAGGGTCCGGTCTTACTCGGCGGGCGAAACGATACGCACCGCCGACTGGCTGGCCGCTTCTTGCAGCCGAGCCGATTCGCTTTCCATAAAGGCGCGGCCCAGGTCACCCAGGGCCGCATAGAAGGCACTTTCCACCTTGGCCAGATCGCCCCAGCACTGGGGCGCCCAGGGGGCAAGATGGTGAAAAAAGAAACCTGCCTGACGAGGCTTGGCCGCATCCGTGACCAGCATCGCCATCACTTCGCACAGCGCCGCAAGATGATCTTCCGGCTCTGGTGTATGCGTCGTTCGTTCAAAGCCCAGCGCCCTGAGATCCTGGCGCAGCTCTACCAGGGCGGCTTCCATCAGTTCACCCTGACGATACCAGGAGGCATAAGGAGTAATGTCACCCTGGATGACGCCGACCAGATGGCGAAAGTGGGCGCGCTCAAGGGTATCGGGGGTGGCCGCCTCGGCGGCCTGTGACAGCGCTTGCCAGGCCTGGGTCAAGGGGGTGCCGTCGGCGTCGATTTCAAGCCCACCCAGCCAGTCAAGCAGCTCAGCATCCGGGGCCTGACGCACCAGCCCGGCGAGTAATCCATAGATATCCGCGCGCAGGGCATCTTCCTCACTCAGCGCAACCGTCGGTTGAGGTGCATCAGGGGTCATTTGCGACGTCGTGCTCATGGTGGTCATGCATTACACCTTCAGTTGTGCATCAGGGTCGCGGGCCATGTTCTGCCAGACGTCTTTCACCCGACAGTCCTCGCACATTTCCAGGCGCGCCATGGCCTCACCTGCAAAGTAAGGATGATCCGCCAGCTTCTGCTTGATGGCGGCAACGGTGCTGACCGTGGCAAACGGCTTGCCGCAGTTGATACATTCAAACGCCGCCTCTTCATGGCAGGTCTGGCGCGTTTCGCGCTCAGGCGCCGCCAGAAAACCGGGCATCAGGGTAATCGCCTGCTCGGGGCAGGCGTCAGCACATAGCCCACATTGCACGCAGTCGGCTTCCAGAAAACTCAAGGCGGGACGGTCACCGCCCGCCTTGAGCGCCGGTGTCGGGCAGTTACTCACGCACGCCATACACAGGGTGCAGGCGTCACTATCTACCGCGATGGCACCATAAGGTGCGCCGGCAGGCACGGCCTGACGCTCAGGCGTTGGCTCCCCCAGTTCAGCCAGGCGCGCCAGCACCTGATTGAAACGCGCGCGCTTTTGAGGTGCCGCCAGGGTCAGCGACTGCTCGGTGAGCGGCAGTCTCTTGGGCAAGGCATCACGCGCGGCATGATTATCCGGGGAGAGGGCCTGAACGCGTTCACTCTCCAGCCCAAACGAAGCCAGTAGCGCGCGCGCCTGGGCCAATTGGGCGTCCAGAAATGCGCTCAGCCGTTCCGGCATGTCAGGGTGATATTGAATGCGAATTTCAGCGGCACCTGCCGCCAGCCCGGTCAACCATTGGTCGTGGCCTGCCGACCCCAGCTCTTCCAGCGGGATATCCAGCACATGGCCAGCGGTCTGGTCATCCGCCTGATGTTCAGCCGCCAGGGTGTCGTGGGTCACAAAGCGCAGTACCGGATGAGTGCCACCCGCCTCGCGATAGGCGCCGAGCCAGCTGCTCAGGGTTTCCTGCTGGCGGCGGGTTTCCGGCAGACGGAATTCAATCGCTCCGGTGGGGCAGGCACTGGTACAGCTGCCCACGCCCTGGCACAGGAAAGGATCGATCTCGATACGCGACTCGATACGCCCCTGATGACTGCTGATCGCATCCGCCGGGCAGACATCCAGACAGCGGGTACAGCCGGTGTTACCGCTGGAAGAGTGGGCACACAGATCGGAGTTGACCTGAAAATAGCGCGGCTTGTCGAATTCTCCCGTCAGCGCGGCAAAATCGGCCAGCGTCTCCTGACGCCCCTGTTCAACCTGCCAGTCAAGGGGCATATACCCCGGTGGAGGAAGTTCCACCGGCAGGCAGGACGTCGGGGTCAGATCAAGAATCAGGTCGAACGCCTCGCGCTGGATCAAGGCGCGCGCCAGATCCAGCGGCTCCTCACCTGCAATACGAACACTGAAAGCGCCCAGATAGCCACTGATCTGCAGGTGCTCGACCTGATGCCGGGTCAGGGCCTGAGCGGTCAATGCCTGGGTAGCCGCCAGCAGATCATGATCACTATCCAGCGCGCCGTCTTGAGTCGCCGCAGTAAACAGCAGGGTGACAGAAGCCAGCCCCTGGTCTGCAGGGGTGTTGGCATCCGTCATCAACAGGCGGGCTGCCTGACGGGCTTCACGCTCACTGCCCATCACCAGCGCATGCCCTCTGCTGTGATAGGTCACATTGGCTGGCGTCAGGTTTACCGGCCAGGAGACACGCTGGCGCACGGCCTCTTTGGCTAGACTATTACGCTGGTCGTCAACAGACGCCAGGGGGATTGGCTGATTCATGCATACTCACGGTCAGATATTTTCTTATTGTTATTTTTTAATAATTTTGAATTTTAGGTAGCGTCTTGCTTTGTCTCGTCCAATAGAGACGAGTCTTAATATTGGGTTAAGTTTATGGCGAAACCGAGGCGTTTTCCAATCTCATTGATGGAATACTTCAGCGCAAAGATGTCGCTGGCTAGACGTGTGTACCTTCACTGCCTCTTTCGTCATGCTCGTGCTGCCTTGATGGTGACGCCTCCTGTGTCTTCGCATTCTCCCCTGGCGTGGCGTTTGTGTCTTCTTCCGCGACTTGATCACGCGCTTCTATCGGGTGCGTATCCGGCACGTCATCTGCTGGCGGCTCCTCCAGAGCGTCTTCAACCCTCTTAGACCATTGTCTAACCTTATCGGCCATATCAGCCGCCATGGGTTTCAGCTGCGCCTTGAAATCCTGATCGTAATCATTGAGTCCATCGCGAATATTATAATCACCGGTTGACCACAGCTGGCGAAGCGCCTTGCGCCGCAACGTACTGCTCACCCCGGGGGACATGAAAGCACTGAAGTCGCTGCCCGCATCGAGGGTTTCCGGGTCGGGCAGGGTATGATCGAGACTGCCCGGTGCGGGGGGGACTTCTTCAGACACAGCCTCTTCTGGCAGCTCGTCAGCATTCGACGCCCCATCCTTGAGAGTTTCATCCTCCGCGACTGACGAGGATAACGGTTCGCCGGGAGACGCATCCGCTTCCAGCGCAGATCCATCATCAACCGGCAGGCCGCGCTTGGCCCGCGACCAGCGTTCAAAGCGGCTCATAGGCTTGACTCCTCACCATCTGTCTGACCCGTTTCTGGCGTTTTTCCGGCCGGTTGCTCGCCACGGCGGGAGGTGGGCAGTTCACGTGCCCGCCCGGCGCCCTTGCGTTTTTTCTTGCGTCCTTCAACGGGTGCCTCACCGTGGCGCGCCAGATAACCTTCTATCCATACCTGAATGGCCATCGGCATGGGCGCTTCAAAGACCTGCTGCTCCCCGTCCATCCAGCCCGCCGCCACTTCCTGGCTGGCACTGATAGCTTCGGGAGCAGGCACGTCGCCGCTGAAGCCGGCGCGCACAAACAGCTGCGGCGTGTCGGACCTCAGGTTGAAGCGGTACGCCGCTCGCTCCGTCATGCTGAGCTGCAACCACACCACGTGCGGGCCCTGCTCTCCTGACGTCAGCTGATCAAGATGCCATTGACGAATGCTGAATCTGCCGATTTTTTTGGTGTCTTCTGTCAGCGTAACGCTGAGCGGGCGTTGATTATCATGCATGGTTGGGCATCTCTTGGCAGGTGATGTTCAAAGGGGCTGGACAAGTAAGCCTGCTCAGCGCCATCATCGTCAATAATGTTTAAGGCTGACAGTTTTACTCAACTATAAATAAAAATAGTATTGCACCTGAAATAGCTCTGCACTGCACTACAATCCATCCATGTATAACGAGGAGCGGCGTATGCCTGAGATCGCTTTGAGCCACGCCCGGCTTCCGGCTACCACCCTGGCTCAGGTGGTGGATGCATATGGCGATACCCGCGAGCAGGCAATTGCCGCTGAGCGCGCCCTGACGGTTTATCTTAACAAACGGGAAATCGTCACCCTGATGTCGCTCGGCGATGATCCCGAAGCCCTGGTAGTCGGCTACTTGCGTAATCAGGGGCTGCTGCGCTGCGTCGAGGACCTGGTGGCAGTTCAGGTTGACTGGGACGTGGAGGCGGCCGTCGTGATTACCCGCCACTTGCCAGAAGACCTGGAAGAACGTCTGGGCACGCGTACCGTGACCACCGGCTGCGGCCAGGGCACGGTATTTGGCAAACTCCTGGATCAGACCGCGCTGACCGCCCTGCCTGACACTGCACTCGCCCAGTCCACGCTTTATGCGCTGCTCAACAACCTCAACAGCTACAACGAGACCTATAAAAGCGCCGGCGCCGTGCACGGCTGCGCTCTTTGTCAGCAGGCTCAGGTACTCGATTTTGTCGAGGACGTGGGGCGCCATAACGCCGTGGATACCCTGGCGGGTCGCCAGTGGCTACAGGAAGCCGAGAGTACCTCTGCCGATATTTTTTACACCACCGGGCGCTTGACCTCGGAAATGGTGCTCAAGGTCGCCCAGATGGGGATCAGCATACTGGTTTCCCGCTCTGGCGTGACCCAGAAAGGCGTTGAGCTGGCCGAACGTTTTGGGGTCATGCTGGTTGCCCGCGCCAAGGGCAAGCAGTTCCAGGCCATTAATGCCGGCCAGCGTCTGACCCTGGATGCCATGCCACCGCGCCCTCCCCGGGCGCGCAGTTCCCAACACGCCATGCAGCTTGAAAAACAACCGGAAAAAGGCCGCTTGACCGCTCAGGAGCAGATGCCATGATTGCCACGCAGGACCTTACCGCCATGATCCTCGCCGGTGGCGAAGGCCGCCGAATGGGCGGGCGTGACAAGGGCCTTGAAACCTTCAGCGCCCCTGGCCTGCCTGAGGCTCCGCTGATCCGCCACGTTGCCGAGCGCTTTTACGGCCAGACCGCTGAGCTGCTGATCAATGCCAACCGCAACCTTGAGAGTTACCGCCAGCATGGCGACCGCGTGATCGAAGACGCTGAAGCTGGCTTTCAGGGGCCGCTGATGGGCATCTACAGCGGCCTGCGCGCCGCGCAAACGCCCTGGTTGCTGATTGCCCCCTGCGATTCTCCGGCTCTGCCGATGGACCTGGTAGCGCGCATGGTCGCAGGGATTGGCTTGCATGCCATAGGTGTAGCCGATGACGGTGAGCGTATGCACCCTGTGGTGGCATTGATACGTACTGATCTGGCGGATGATCTTCTGGGTACATTACAGGCGGGCGAGCGCAAGATAGACCGTTGGTATGCCCGCCACCCCTGGTGCCGGATTGATATCAGCGACTGCCCGGAAGCCTTTGCCAACCTGAACACGCCAGAGGAAAAATCCCGACTGGAAGCCGCTCTGGACGTTCGGTCATCGTTTCAGCAAGGTGCCCTATGAGTCACGCGACGCTTTCCTCAGGCGCGCTTTCCTGCTTTGATCTGGGTGAACAGATGCTCAGCGTGGAGCAGGCGCGCACTGCACTGGCCACTCTGATAGAGGCACCGCTAGGGAAAGAAAAATGTGCCTTGGCACAGGCTCATGGCCGCCGTCTGGCGGAAGCCCTGCATGCCCCGATCGATGTGCCGCAGAATACCAATGCGGCCATGGATGGCATTGCCCTGGCCTGGCCCGGGCAAGCATCAGAAACAGAATCACAGCAAACCCACTGGCCACTGGCGGGCAGTATCTTTGCCGGTGACCCGTTTATCGGCCAGGTCGCGAGGGGGGCCTGTGTGCGTATTACCACCGGGGCTCCTCTGCCTGCCGGTACTGACACCGTCATCATGCGCGAGCAGCTTCAGGAAAACGCCGAGTATGTTGTTGTGCTCCAGCCTGAGCGGGTACGCCACGGCCAGAATGTGCGCCAGTCCGGTGAAGATATCCAGCAGGGCGAGGTGGCCCTGCCTGCCGGCATCCGCCTGGATGCCGCCTCATTGGGGCTGACGGCATCTCTGGGGATTGACAGCGTCAACGTCTGGCGGCGTCCAAGGGTGGCCGTATTTTCGACCGGCAACGAAGTCACTGCCCCGGGGGAGCGACTCCCCGCTGCGGGTATTTATGATGCCAACCGCTTCACTCTGACGGGGCTGCTACAGCAGCAGGGCGCCGAGGTCATGGATCTGGGTATCCTGCCGGATGACCAGGCACAGATTCAGGCAGCACTTGAAGACGCTGCCGCACATGCTGATCTGGTGCTGACCAGCGGTGGTGTTTCAGTCGGTCAGGCAGATTTCACCCGCGCCGCGCTTGAATCGCTTGGCCAGCTGGCCTTCTGGCGGGTCGCCATTCGCCCTGGCCGCCCCCTGGCGTGCGGTCTATTGACCGAAAGGCGTACCCCTCTGGTGGGATTGCCGGGCAACCCCGTGGCGGTTATGGTCACCTTTCTGCAGTTTGTGATACCGCTGCTCAGACGCTTTCAAGGTCAGCCTGCCTCACCGCCGGACTACCTGTATGCCATTGCTGATGAATCACTGCCAAGCCGCGCGGGGCGCACGGATTATTTGCGCGGCGTATTTCACAGCACCGCGGATGGCCGCTTACACGTACGCAGCACCGGTGCCCAGGGGTCTGGCATCCTGAGCTCCATGGTCGCTGCCAACTGCCTGATTGAACTGCCTGACAGCTGCACAGGTGTCGCCTCCGGCGACATTCTGAAAGTGCAGCCGCTGATGCCAATGGCAGGGGAGAAAACCGTATGACCGAACAACTGATTGATGACTTTGGCCGCCGGGTCAACTATGTGCGCCTGTCGGTCACCGACCGCTGTGACTTTCGCTGTGTTTACTGCATGAGCGAGGAGATGACCTTTCTGCCGCGCGCCCAGGTACTGACCCTGGAAGAGATGGGCATGATTGCCCGCGCCTTTACCGAGATGGGCGTCGAGAAAATTCGCCTGACCGGTGGCGAGCCTCTGGTACGCCGCGGCATCGAGCAGCTGGTAGACGAGATCGGCAGCCTGCCCGGGTTGAACGATTTCACCATGACCACCAACGGCGCCAGCCTGCGCAAACACGCCAAGCGCCTGCGCGATGGCGGCATGAAACGGCTGAACATCAGCCTGGACTCCCTCGACCCAGAACGTTTCAGACAGCTCACCCGCACAGGAGATCTCGACAAGGTCATCGACGGCCTGCATGCCGCTCAGGAAGCCGGCTTTGAGCGTATCAAGCTCAATGCGGTGATTCTCAAGGGGCGCAATGACGACGAAGTACTCGACCTGGTGGCGTTTGCCCGCCGCGAAGGCGTGGATATCAGCTTTATCGAGGAAATGCCGCTGGGCGATGTCTCCGACCATAGCCGCGATGAAACCTACTGCTCAAGTGATGAGGTTCAGGCACTGATTGAGCACCGCTACCCTCTGGTACCGACTACGGAAACCACTGCTGGGCCCTCGCGCTATTTCAGAATGGGCGATAGTGCCTCACGGATTGGTTTTATCTCGCCTCACAGCCACAATTTCTGTTCCAGCTGCAACCGGGTGCGGGTCACGGTAGAAGGCCGATTACTGCTGTGCCTGGGTAACGAGCACTCGGTGGATCTACGCGCCGTCCTGCGCCGCCACCCCGGTGATATGCCGGCACTCAAAGACGCTATTCGCAAGGCGCTGCCGCTGAAACCCGAGCGGCACCACTTTACGACAGACGGCGACGTGCAGGTCGTGCGCTTCATGAACATGACAGGCGGTTAGACATGGCAATACCGGTGCATATCGTCACAGGCTTTCTGGGTAGCGGCAAGACAACACTTATCCACAACCTGATTTCGAACAAGCCTGTGGATGAAACATGGGCCATTCTGGTCAATGAGTTTGGTCAGATCGGCATTGATCAGGCCATGTTCGACCAGCGCGATGACGTGGTGATCAAAGGCCTGCCCGGCGGCTGCCTTTGCTGCCAGCTAGCCTTTGTGCTGCAGGCCGGGCTGGTTAACCTCCTGGCCCGTTCCAGGCCCGACCGGTTGATTATTGAGCCCTCTGGCCTTGGCCACCCGGCGGGCCTGATTGACCTTTTACGCAGCGAAGCCTTTGAAGACGCTCTGGAAATCCGCGATATCATCGCCACCCTTGACCCACGCCGGCTGGATGACCCCAAAGCCCGCGAGCATGAGACCTTCAAGGACCAGCTGGCCATGGCCGATGCGATTGCCATCACCCAGTGCGAACACAGCAACCCCGATCAACTGGCCCGCGCCCACTCGCTTGCCAATCGCCAATGGCCAGCGCGGAAATGGGTGCAGGAAGCCGTACATGGTGAATTGCCCATCCATCTGCTGCTGGATAGTGGCCCCCATCAGGCGCTGGCAACCAGTATTCCCGGCAGCCATCAGCCCAGTGCAGTACCGCCGCAGCTGGAAGGCGGCTTTTTTGACCTGCCGCCTGCGCCGGGCAATCCTCAACTGGAAACGGGTACCTCGCTGGGCTACACCAGCCTGGGGTTACGCTGGCATCCGGCCGATCGACTGGATCTTGACCAGTTCAGTGCCCGATTGACCCAACTGCCTGATGCAGCGCGGATCAAGGGCGTTGTGCATACGCCAGACGGCTGGAAGCAGCTCAATCGGGCAGGCGGCGCCTTTCAGCTAGCCGCCACCGCCTGGCGGCAGGATTCACGCCTGGAAATCATCCTGCCTGACGATGTTGCCCTGGATACACAGGCGTTTGCCACCCAGCTCAAGGCGTGTTTGGTGGAGGGCCAAAGCACAGCCGTTTGATCCTGCAAGCCGTTACATCATCTTTTCAATCTCTGCTGTCGACATGGGGCGCCCAAACAGGTACCCCTGATACGCTATGCAGCCATGTTTCTTCAACCAGTCCCGCTGTGTTGTGGTTTCAACTCCCTCGGCAATGACGCTGAGACCAAGGCTTTTGGCCAACACTATGATACTTTCCACTATGGCAGCGTTGGCGCGGCTATTGAGCAGTTCACGCACGAAGCTCTGGTCGATCTTGAGTTGATCCAGCGGCAGATGGGCCAGATAGGACAATGATGAGTAGCCGGTGCCGAAGTCATCCAATGAAAAGCGTACGCCCTGGTGTCGTAAATGCGACATCTTGCGCAGGGCGTTATCGCTGACGTCCACAAACAGGGTTTCGGTCACTTCCAGTTTGAGTTTATCAGCAGGCGCCCCGGTACGACGCAGAATCGCCTTCACCTTGGGTACAAAGCTGTCTTCACTGAACTGCACAGGGCTGATGTTCACCGCCATACTCAAGCCTGCCGTCTGCGGTTTTTTCTGCCATTCGGCCAGCTGCCGGCAAGCCGTTTCCAGTACCCAGTCGCCTACTTCATTGATCAGACGAGTACTTTCCAGCAGGGGAATAAACTCACCGGGCGAGACAATGCCCCGTTCAGGATGCTGCCAGCGTAGCAGAGCCTCAACGCCGGTGAGCATGCCATTGGCATCCACCTGAGGCTGGTAGAACAGCGTCCACTGCTCGTTGGCCAGCGCCAGACGCATATCATTTTCCAGGCGTGCTCGGGCAAGCAGCGCTGCCTGCATTTGCGGGTCAAAGAAACTCAGCGTATCGCGCCCGGCTTCCTTGGCCTGAAAAAGCGCCATATCCGCCTGTTGAAGACAGATATCCACGTCATGATCAGCCCCTTCAATCAGGGTAATACCAATGCTGCCGGTGACCAGAACGGTGTCATCGTCAACCTCAATTGGACGACGGATCGCCATCAACAGCTTGAGTGCAATGTTTTCTGCCAGTTCTGCTGTCTGCTCCCTGTGGGCCCCCAGGCCTTCAATCAGCACCGCAAATTCGTCGCCGCCCAGACGCGCCAGGGTATCGGTGTCACGCAGGACAGCGGCCAACTCAAGTGCCATGCTCTGGAGCAGTTTGTCACCGGCGTAATGACCCAGGGTATCGTTGACCTGCTTGAAATTATCCAGGTCAATAAACAGCAGGGCGCCCAGTTTATTATGCCGCTCATGCGTCTTGAGAACGGCCTCCATACGGTCAATAAACAGGCGCCGATTGGCAAGACCGGTCAATGGATCAAAAAACGCCAGCTGATGGATTTCCTGTTCGGCAGCCTTGCGCTCGGTAATATCATCTAGGGTTGCCACATAGTGGGTCAGGTTACCCTGCCCGTCCTTGACGGCACTGATGGTCAGCCACTCGGGAAATATCTGACCGTTCTTGCGCCGATTCCAGATTTCTCCTTCCCAACTGCCTTTCTCCGCTACGCTCGACCACAGAAACTTATAGAAATCGTCACTGTGGCGTCCAGAGCTGAACATTCGCGGGTTCTCACCCAGCACTTCGTCCTCACGGTAGCCGGTAATCCGGCTGAAGGTATCGTTGACCTTGATAATCCTTGCCTGCCTGTCGGTAATCAGAATACCCAGGTGTGTCTGGAAGGCAGTGGCGGCAATGCGCAACTCTGCTTCCTTGAGACGTGATTCAGTCACATCTCGCACCGCGGCCAGCACACCGTTGAACCCCCCACCGGCATCTGCCAGCGGGCTAAGTACCGCATGGAAGTGGCGGACGTCCTCGGCCCCAGGCAGCGAGTATTCCAACTCTTCAACCTGGCGGTTATGCTGCACGCGATAGAAAACACTGTTAAGTGCTTCCGTAACCTCGGGTGGCATGACATCACTATAATGCCGCCCCAGCACCGTTTGTTTATCCTCCAGTAACCAATCTTCATCCAGTGCGTGGATATAGGTAAAGCAGCCATACTGATCAAACACGAAAATCATGTCCTGTATCGACTGTACTAACGCTTCCAGCCGCGCTTCGCGCATCTGCGCCTGAGCTTTGGCCTCCTCGCGCTCCTCAATCCGATGCCGCAACTGCTCGGCCAGGTACAAACGATTGCAGTAATGGCGAACCACCCAGGCACCCAGAAGGGCAATCATGCTGGCAATCAGGGTCAATATCCACAATCGCTGTTTCCAGCCGGCCAACACGTTCTCGGTACGCTCACCCACCACCACGTTGAATGGCAGACCTTCAAGACGCTCCATCCAGTAGAGGCGTTCCTCACCGTCAACCGGGGAATGAAAACGCATGGCACGCTGCTGGTCATGGCTTTCCAGAAAAGCCGCCACTTCAGGGTTATTGGCGGTTGCCATACCCAGCTCAAACTTGGCGTCTGGGCGGCGGGCCAGCAAACGTCCTTGCGTATCCATGATCGCAATACTTTCTCCCTGGCGTGTATTCAAATGCTGCAGGGCCTGTGAAAATACCTCTGGCATCAGTTGAACCACCACAGCACCATTGAATGACTTGCTACTGTCATATAGCGCGCGAGCATGGACTACCCGATAAGCGCGATCAAAGGCTGACCAGAAAAGAGGACCGACATAGTCAGTATCCGCGCTTTCTTTCAAGTGGCGATAAAACGTCATACGGCTCAGATCATAACCGGGTGGGTACACCGAACGGGTACTTGCCAGTACGCGACCATGGCGATTGATAATCGATATTTCGCTGATCAGCGGTCTGCTGTCAGCCCTTGCCATCAGAAGTGTTTCGAGGAGAAAGGTGTCATCCACAGATATTTTCAGCGGTGGCCCCAGAAGTAACTCAATGTCCTCCAACACATGGTCACTCAGTGCAAAGGTGGTCTGTATCCATTCAGCCACCAGGCTGGCCCGAGAGGCATTGCGCTCCTTGGAATTACGCATTTCCTGCTGGTATTGATCAAGCAGAAGCCCGGTCAGGATAGCCGCCATCAGGATCAGCGACACTGCGTATATCCCCAGGGCACGCCGCCGTAAGCGACGGCTGGACAACGCAGGAGAATCATCAGTCTCAGGCAAATGAGGCATTTCAATCAGGCACCGGTTTAAAAATTAATAATCATTAAACTACAGGATGACTGATTGAAAGCCTATACACATTACATTGCTATATCCACTGCCTTTCAGCTTACCCAGCCAGCGCGTCCGCTATGGCAGGCGCCGGGCTGACGGCCCCGGCATACACCGGATGTCGCGAACAGATCGCCGCCACCTGTTCGCGCACTGCAGCTTCAATACCGTCACTGCCTTCTTCTGATCCCAGCGCATCGAGAATATCGCAGATCCAGCCTGCCAGTTCGGCACACTCCAGCGCGTTGAAGCCACGCGTTGTCACGGCCGGCGTGCCAATGCGCAACCCGGACGTGACAAAGGGGCTTTGCGGATCATTGGGCACGGAATTCTTGTTGACCGTGATGTGCGCCCGCCCCAGCGCGGCGTCAGCGTCCTTGCCGGTAATGCCCTGACGAATCAGCGAGACAAGAAAGAGGTGATCATCCGTACCACCGGAAACGACATCATAGCCGCGCTCCATAAACACCTCGGCCATGGCCTGGGCGTTATCAATCACCTGCTGCTGGTAGCGCACAAACGCCTGGCTCATCGCCTCGCGAAAGGCCACTGCCTTGGCCGCAATCACATGCATCAGCGGGCCACCCTGCTGGCCAGGAAAAACAGCACCGTTCAATTTCTTATGCAGGCTTTCATCCCGGTGAGCAGACAGGATGATGCCTCCCCTGGGTCCGCGCAGGGTCTTATGGGTGGTGGATGTCACCACATGGGCATGGGGCAAGGGGCTGGGATAAAGACCCGCAGCGACCAGCCCGGCCACATGCGCCATATCCACCAGCAGCCAGGCGCCAACTTCATCGGCGATATTGCGGAAACGCCGCCAGTCGACCACGCGGGAATAGGCGGAGAAGCCAGCAATGATCAGTTTGGGTTTATGTTCACGGGCCAGCCGTTCCATCTCGACATAATCAATTTCTCCCGTTTGCGTGTCCAGACCGTACTGGAGCGCATTGTAGTGCTTGCCGGAAAAATTGGGGGCCGCGCCATGGGTCAGATGGCCACCATGGGCCAGGCTCATACCCAGGATGGTATCGCCAGGCGATACCAGCGCCATGAAGACGGCAGCGTTGGCCTGGGCACCCGAATGTGGCTGCACGTTGGCGTAATCTGCCTCGAACAGGTCACAGGCGCGCTTGATCGCCAGCGCCTCAACCTGATCAACGTGTTCACAGCCGCCGTAGTAGCGCTTGCCCGGGTAGCCTTCGGCGTACTTGTTGGTCAACTGCGAGCCCTGGGCTTCCATCACCGCGTGGCTGGCATAGTTTTCCGAAGCAATCAGCTCGATATGAATTTCCTGGCGGCTGACCTCTTCAGCCATGGCCACCGCCAGTGACGCGTCATAATCCGCCAGTTTCTGATTGGACAATGTCATTCCCATCCCCTTGCTTGACCGTTTTGTATGCGTTGTATGTCGTGATAGCTGCCGATGGTAGCGCTGCCCTTCATGCTCAAGATGCCTGTTCGCGCCTTGCCAGGGCGCATTTACGACACGCCGCTAATAGCTGACACCAGGCCATCCAGCGGTTTTGTGATTCCGGACGGGATGGTTCAGAACTCAACCACCACATTGCCGCGCGGCTTGCTACAGCATGACAGGATCTCGCCCGCCGCTTCATCTTCGTCGGTGATACCGCCGTTGTGCTCCATATCGACTTCCCCCTCAAGCAGGGTCACCTTGCAGGTACCACAGATGCCCATCCCGCAGGCCTTCGGAATATGCAGGCCTAGCTTGGCAGCGGCGTTATGCACGGTATCCCCCGGGTGAATGCGCACACTCTTGCCCGTCAGGGCAAACTCGACGCCCAGCATGTCGGTAACCTCAAGGTCTTCCGCTTCGCTTTCTGCCTGCTCCGCCAGCTCAAGCACATCCTCCTGAACCTGGGCAGGCGTCGCCCCGAAGGATTCATCGTGATAACGGCTCATATCAAAGCCATTGCTGCGCAGCAATGACTTGACGGCGTTCATGTAAGGTTCGGGGCCACAGCAGAAAATTTCACGCTCCATGAAATCAGGGGCCATCAATTCAAGCATGGGCTGATTGAGGAACCCTCTGAACCCCGACCAGGCTTCCCCCAGGTCATCACCGCGCTCACACACGATATGCAGTCTGAAATCAGGTATCCGCGAAAAAATATGCTCAAGCTCGCGATGAAAAATGACATCTTTCGGCGTACGTGCACTGTGCACAAATTCAATATCCACGGCGGCATTGGTATCAAAAAACCAGCGTGCTATCGACATTAACGGCGTGATGCCCACGCCACCGGAAAGCAACAGCAGTTTGTCAGCGGGGTAATCGATCGCATTGAAGTTACCCACAGGGCCATGGACCGCCAATTCGTCATTCACCTGAAAGTTGTCGTGCAACCAGTTGGACACCTTGCCACCGGGAATCCGCTTTACCGTGATCGAGAAGCTATAAGGGACAGAAGGTGAGCTCGAGATGGTATAGGAGCGCATCACCTGTTCGCCGTTGATTTCCAGCTCCAGGGTAACGAACTGACCCGGCTTGAAGAAAAACAGGATGGGCTGTTCGGCCATAAAGCAGAAGGTACGTACATCCCAGGTTTCCTGAATGATCTTGACGCAGCGGACCAGGTGGCGGCCGTTGGCCCAGGTCTGGGTGGTAACAGGGTTGAGAAAGTTCATTGTCATGGTGGGTCGCCTGAGATGCACCGAGTGAAGGGGTTTCAATCAAGGCAGTCGCCTTGGTCGCGGGTCTATTCTGCTACCACCGATGACATAGTGACATGCCCGTTAGCGACATCAACATGCCTCTGCCAACCCTTGATAAGTGCGTTGATGCTGGGATATGTCGCGGGTTTACCCAAGCCTGTCGCTGACAAGCAAACGCTGCCACCTTCTGCCACTTAAAGTTGGCTCCAATAAATTGTCAGCATGTGTCAACCCCCTTGATCTTATCTGCCTAACCCTCTGCCTGAAGGATATTTCCATGACAACCCAGCCGATTACGCTGATCGATGATCCTCTTGTTGCTGCACGCCAATCCACCATCGATTTGCTGCAATCGCACCGGCACGGATTCTCCCTGCCACAGCCGTTCTATAATGACGAACGCCTGCATGCTATCGATATGCAAGAGATATTTGGCCAGGAATGGCTATTTGTGGGCATGACCTGTGAAATTCCAGCCAAGGGTAACTTCATCAGTCTGGACATCGGCGACAATCCGGTCATTGTGCTGCGTGGGGCTGAAGGCAAGGTGGCAGCGTTTCATAATGTCTGCCGACATCGTGGTTCACGGCTTTGTATGAAGGAAAAAGGCAAGGTTGCCAAACTGGTCTGCCCTTACCATCAGTGGACCTATGAGCTGGACGGTCGCCTGTTGTTTGCCGGTAGCGATATGGGTGACGATTTTGACTTGGGTGAATATGGGCTGAAGCCTGTTAATGTCAGGACGGCCGGTGGTTTCATATTTATCAGCCTTGCAGATGTGCCGCCGGCCTTCGAGGAATTCCCTGCCACCCTCGACCGTTACATGGCCCCCTATGATATGGAAAATGCCAAGGTCGCGGTCGAGTCCACCCTGATTGAGGAAACCAACTGGAAGCTGGTCATCGAGAACAACCGCGAATGCTATCATTGCAGCGGCGCTCACCCTGAGCTGCTGAACTCCCTGATGGAGTTTGATGACACCGAAGACCCGCGTGCCACCCCTGCCTACAAGGCACTGGTCGCCAAAAAAGGCGCCGACTGGGATGCCCAGCAGGTTCCCTGGAAAATGACCCGGGTCGGGCTGCAGAACCGCATGACGCGCACCCCCCTGCTGGATGGTGCCGTGTCGATGACGGCTGACGGCAGGCAGGCCTGCCGCAAACTGATGGGTCACCTGCAAAGTGCGGATATGGGGTCACTGCGTATTCTGCACCTGCCCAATTCCTGGAACCACTTCATGGGAGATCATGCGGTGGTCTTCAGAGTGATTCCATTGGGGCCACAGAAAACCATGGTGACCACCAAGTGGCTGGTGCACAAGGATGCCATCGAAGGCATTGATTACGACCCACAGGCCATGCGCATGGTCTGGGATGCCACCAATGATCAGGATCGCAAACTTGCTGAAGAAAACCAGCGCGGCATCAACTCCAAGGCCTATCAGCCGGGCCCTTATTCGCCCACCTTCGAGCGCGGCATCATTGATTTCCTCGACTGGTACAAAGAGCGCCTGCTGAGCCATCTGGGAGCTCAATCTCCCCAGCTATACGCGGTTGAATCCTGATTGTTTACCCGATCACCGTCCATTGACATAGAAAGGGTGCCCTGATGGTGGGGCACCCTTTGGTTGCCTTCATGACGGAGAGGGCATGAGCGTCAGCGCTTTAGCGCTCGTCAAGCAGATACACGCGCATTCTCGCTGGCATCCGGTGATTCCGGATTGAGCTCTGCAGGGTTATCACGCCCGGGATACCAGGGCACTCGCCCCTCCAGCACCCCGGTCTTTTCAATGATTTCAGCGACACTATGCTCCTGGCGATAGGCCATGATATGAACACCGCTGACACCGGGAATTTCACGGATTTCCTGCAACAGATCCATACATAGACGCTTACCTTCCTCCTTCTGGTCATCAGCGCCTTCCAGACGCTTGATCACCGCATCCGGAATATGCACACCCGGTACATGCTCGCGAATCCAGCGGGCACCACGGGCCGAGGCCAGCGGCCCGATTCCCGGCAGAATGAAAATCCGCTCCGGCCCTTCCAGCAAGCCAAGGTCATTGATTTTGGCCATGTACTCACGCAAAAGCGGGACGTCAAAACAGTACTGGGTCTGGATAAACTGGGCACCTGCCGCTGCCTTCTTGGCCGTGCGATGGGGGCGCCAGTCACGCGGTGGCACAAATGGGTTGGCTGCCCCACCCAGAAACAGCCTGGGCGGGCTGGTCAGTTTACGGCCGCTCTGAAAGCGGCTCTCGTCGCGCATGGTACGGGCCATCTCCAGCAGCGACATGGAGTCCAGGTCAAATACCGGCTTGGCCTGAGGGTGATCGCCTGCCTGCACGCCGTCGCCCGTCAGGCACAGCAGGTTGCAGGCGCCCATCGCCGCCGCGCCGAGGATCTCGCCCTGAATGGCAATCCGGTTACGGTCACGGCAGGAAATCTGCAGGATGGTGGAATAGCCCACACGGGTCAGCAGCGAGCACACGCCCACACTGGACATATGGCAATTTGCCCCAGAACCGTCAGTGGCATTGATGGCGTCCACATAGCCATCAAATATCGCTGCGCGTTTGAGCACCTCGGCGGGATCGGCGGAATCCGGAGGGTCGAGTTCACTGGTAATCGCGAACTTGCCGGCTCGCAGCACCCGCTCCAGACGGCCGGGAGAAGTGTGACCGGGCAGTATCGGCAAGGAGTAGCCCGGCACGGGTTCATCGTCAAATTTCATCGGCGGGCTCCTTGATTATCAGGGTCATGAATTTCCACCGCCTGGCGAACTTCACGCAGCCAGGAAGAAGACCCCTTGATGCGATTGTCCACCGGCAGCTGTACAGCGTGAATCCTGTCGCTGCCTTTCATCTGCTGGCTGCCCTCCCAGGCATCCACCCAGACACAACGCATCTCGGGCACAACCTCGCAGTTACCGTCTGCCCGCACGCCGCCGCAGGGGCCGTTACGCAGGTTTTTAGGGCAATTCATCGGGCATGACATCCCGGTTGACGACAGCGCGCACTTGCCACACATCTGACAGTCAAACAGGAAGCCTTTGACGTTTTTCTCGACAAACCTGACCGGCGCTTCAACACGTTCGTAACCGATACGCTTCCACAGCGGATGCAGTTTGATGATGACGGGTTCAAAGGTTCGGTAAACCGCCTCAAAAAAACGGGAGTGGCGCACCACCCAGCGTCTTACCTTGTACATGGCATTTCCCCTGACAGCGTCGGTGGAGGACAGCATCGCACACAAAAAGCTGATTATCAGTCTGAACGTCTTTTGCCGCTAAAATTTCAATAGGTGCTTATCAGACTGTATCAGTGGCACCCGCCACTTCTTAGAGCAACAGTAGCCCCGTGATGATTGATGGCTCAGCACGATCCAGTAATAAGCAGCTGCGGAAACGGCCTGATGCCAGGTGGGGCATGACGAGCTTGAGTCATTCTGCAGGCTAACCTCGGGCACCCCGTTCAACTTCTGCACATACGACGCATGGATGTCAGGAAACGTCATTTAGCGAAAGAATCTGCGGCTTTGCTTTTTCTCAAGCTATTGATTTTCTGATTATTACCTCATTTTTTTATTTTCCAGCAGGCGTCGCTGCAACGACGCTGAAGGTCGTCTGCAGGAATGCGCAGACGGGCAAGCAGAGTAGATTTTCCATGTCTGTAAATTCGACTCAAACAGACCAGACACAACGACAATAACAGGCAGGACTGACGAGGGCCGCTATGACTGCAATGACTCAGGGCAAGAATATCTACGTACTCAAGGCTAGCTGCCGTGGCGCCATCGGAACAGTTTCCCGCGTCAGCACCTACCTGGCACAGCGCAACTGCTACATTTCCGAGTTGGCGCAATATGATGAAATTTCCACCGGCAACTTCTTCTTGCGCTGTCTGTTTTCCACCACACCAGGGATCACACCCTCACTGGAAGAAATGCGCGAGGAGTTCGGTAATGGCGTCGCTGATCGCGACAAGATGGAATGGGAACTGCACGACACCCTGACACCACCCAAGGTGTTGATCATGGTCTCCAGGTTCGATCACTGCCTGGATGACCTGCTGTACCGCCAGCGTACCGGTGAGATCAATATGCAGATTCCCGCCATTGTTTCCAATCATCCCGACCTCAAACGCCTGGCCGACTGGTACGACGTTCCCTACTATCACCTGCCGGTCACCGCGGACACCAAGCAGGCGCAGGAGCAACGCCTGCTGGACATTATTGACGAAACCGGCGCCGACCTGGTGGTGCTGGCGCGCTATATGCAGATCCTCTCTCCTGAGCTGTGCGAAAAGCTCGCGGGGCGCGCCATCAATATCCACCATTCTTTCCTGCCAGGCTTCAAGGGTGCCAAGCCCTACCATCAGGCATTCGACCGCGGCGTGAAGCTGATAGGTGCCACCGCCCACTATGTCACCACTGACCTGGACGAAGGGCCGATCATCGAGCAGGTGGTAGAACGCGTTGACCATGGCTACAGCCCTGCCCAGCTGGCTGCCGTGGGCCGCGATGCCGAAAACATGGCGCTCTCCCGTGCCGTCCGTTTCCATCTGGAACACCGCGTCTTTCCTAACGGCAACAAGACCGTCGTGTTCCGGTAACCGCTGACCCGCAAGGCCCGCATGTGACAGGCAGGTGGTTTGAACAGCACCAGGGGAGTGCACTATGTCCAATTTGACAGATCAAAAAGTAATAGACGGCAAGGCAATGGCCGCCAGGCTGAGAGAAGCGGTAGGTGAGCAGGTAGCCCATCTGCAAACCCATCATCAGGTTACGCCAGGGTTGGCGGTCGTACTGGTGGGTGAAGATCCTGCCAGCCAGGTATATGTTCGCAATAAGGCCCGGCATGCCGGCGAGGCAGGCATACAATCGTTTGAACACCGCCTGGATGCCAGCGTCTCCGAGCCGGCGCTACTGGCACTGATCGACCAGCTTAATCATGACCCGGCGGTCAACGGGATTCTGGTACAGCTGCCCTTGCCTGCCCACATGGGTGAAACCCGCGTTATTCAGGCCATTGTTCCTGCCAAAGACGTCGACGGTTTTCATCCTGTCAACGTGGGCCAGGTGGCCATTGACGGCCAGGGCCTGACGCCGTGTACGCCGCTGGGTTGCAAGCTGTTGCTTGAGCACCAGCTGGGCGATCTAAGTGGGCGGCATGCCGTTGTGCTCGGACGCTCCAACATCGTCGGCAAGCCCATGGCCAACCTGCTGCTGCAGGCGAACTGCACTGTTACCATCGCCCACTCGCGCACCCAGGATTTACCGGCCATCTGCCGCCAGGCGGATATTCTGGTGGCGGCGGTAGGACGTCCCGGCATGGTCAAACGCGACTGGATCAAGCCCGGCGCCGTACTGATTGATGTGGGCATCAACCGTATCGAAGAAGATGACCGGACCCGCCTGACCGGTGATATCGACTTTCCAGCAGTACAGGATCTTGCCAGCGCCATTACCCCGGTGCCCGGTGGCGTTGGCCCCATGACCATTGCCTGCCTGCTGCTCAACACCCTGCAGGCCAGCTACCAGCAGCTGGGCCTACCTTTCCCCGACGGCCTGGCGGAACGTGCCTGGCAAGCTCAGGCGACGACCTGCTGAGCCGTCACCACACGGGCTGGCAGGTCAGGCCTGCCAGCGTACCTCTGCTTTATCAGAGTGGCGGCATCACGGCTGATCCAGCACCGCCGCCAAATAGCGCTCAATCGCCTC